>JAIOTF010000224.1 GCA_021107195.1 Anaerolineaceae bacterium
CTAGTTCGGCGGGAAGTGACGCCTGTGGAGAGGACGGAAGACCTGCGGCTACGCAGGCAGACCTCGAAGAAGCAGGAACAAAACAGCAAGCTACTATGCGTATGTTTGCATAGGTTTTTGAGAACGGAATAATATGACATCAGGGAAGGTTGGTTAATCAGGCTTTCAGTGCCACCGAGGGAGGGCGTGATATATGGGATGCGCAGGCGATCAATAAAAGCAGCGGTCTCTCCCAGTGTTCCTCTGACCGTGAAAGATACGACCCCGCCAAATCCTTCCATCTGTCGCATGGCAACATTGTGGTCGGGGTGGGAAGGTAAACCGGGATACCAGACCCGTTCAATGGACGGATGTGACTCCAGGAAGCATGCAATCTGTAATGCACTCTCATTCTGATGCCGCACCCGCAATCCCAACGTTTTCAGTCCCCGCCCGAGAAGAAAGGCATTTTGCGGGCTGACCACACCACCCAGCATACCCACGTGTTCCCTGATTTGTTTGATCAAATCCTGCCGGCCAACCACGGCTCCGGCCAGCAAGTCGTGATGCCCGCCCAGATATTTGGTGCCAGAATGCACGATCAAATCGACGCCATATTCAACGGGCCGCAGGTTGATCGGCGTGGCAAAGGTTGTATCCAGCAAGGTCAATACTCCATGCTTCTCAGCCAATCGCACCAGCCGATCAACATCTAACACGCGCAGGTAAGGGTTGGTGGGGGTCTCGGATACGATGACGCGCGTTTTCGGGCGTAAGGCGGCTTCCATAGCTTCGAAATTATCTATAGGCACCACTGTGCAGGACACGCCATAGCGTTTAAAGAAATCACCAACAAATTCGCGGGTGCGCTTGTAGCAATCATCGGTGATGATGATATGAGCTCCTGATTTGAGCAGGGTCAGCAGACTGGTCGTGATGGCGGCCATTCCGGAAGACAATAATACGGCACTATCGGCTTTTTCCAGAGCGGCGATGCGGGATTCAACAGCTTGCACTGTGGGGTTCCCGTAACGACCGTAGTCATTGTGCGTCGTAATGCCCTGTTCTTTGGCAGCAATGAATTCCTGGATATCGGCCAAATCATCAAAGGCGTAGGTGGCAGTTTGGACGATGGGTTCAATCAAGGCATGATAAGGCTTTTTGCGGTTTGCACCTGCATGTACGGCGCGGGTAGAATGGCCGCACAACGAAAGAGAAGTAGAAGTAACTACATCGGGGATATCAATTTGGGATAAGGTCATGATTGCAGCTCCATCAGGTGAGATAAAAAAAACAGGCCGCCTGTTTGGGCAGCCTGTTGCCGATGCTGAATAAATCTCAGCTCAACAAATCGTTTTTGGTGAACGAGCTGCCCGTAAGTTTAAACTGCGCATGGCCATAGACATCATCACTGACAACATGGCAATCATCATTACGTTTACGGAAGCAGACAGTTTGTTCATTGGCTCGAGTTTACCTTATCTTGACCGTATGGTCAATAGATTTTGGAAATATATTTCCTCACCGGCTTTTTGCATAAGAACGCTGCCGGTTATTGCTTGTTTTCCGCTGGTTAGAGGGTGTGGTTTTGCGATAGTTCGACTTCGGCCGGGAAATCCTGTTTTTGACTGGAGCAGGCCGATTCGCAGGATTCAATTCGACTTCAAAACCTTCCATCCTGCGGCGTTCCAGCGTGCAGCCCATATTATTTTCTATCGTCCGCACCATTTTGAGATCCTCTGGTGTTACCAGGGATAGCGCCGTGCCCAGACGATCCATGCGCCCGGTGCGTCCTGTGCGGTGGGTGTATGCTTCTGCAGTGTTGGGCAAGTCGTAGTTGATCACATGCGATACCTTTGATACGTCAATGCCGCGTGCGGCGATATCGGTTGCTACCAGCACTTTTACGCGACCCTTCCGGAATTTCTCCATTGCAGCTTGCCGCTGATTTTGAGACATGTTGCCCTGAAGCGCAGTAGTTGATTTCCCAGCTTTGCTTAATTGATAAGCCAGTTTTTTGGCGCGGTGTTTAGTGCGGGTGAAAACTAACACTTGACCGGAGCCGCTGTTATCAAGCAGGTTCAACAACATCTCTCGCTTGCCTGTTTGTTCTACCATATACATGGCATGACGGATTGACTTTAAAGGCTGCGAAATGCTAATTTCTACTGTTATTGGATCATGCAGCATCTCAGTGGCCAGTGAGCGAATCTCTTTTGGCATCGTTGCTGAGAATAACAGAGTCTGCCGTTTCCGCGGCAGGGCGGCGATGATCCGGCGGATAGAGGGCAGGAAACCCATATCAAACATTTGATCTGCTTCATCCAGTACCAGCACTTGAATATCACGCAGGTCGATTACCTTCTGGCCTAGCAAGTCCAATAATCTTCCAGGGCAGGCTACCACGATATCCACACCATTGCGCAAGCCCCTTATTTGCGGCTGGGCGCTCACACCACCGTAAACAGTAAGACTGCGCAGACCGGTTTGTCGGCCAAGCTGAGTAATGGCGGCATGAGTTTGTTCAGTCAGTTCGCGGGTAGGTGCAAGGATCAGAGCACGCAGCTTGCCGCGCGGGCCTTTCATCAATCGTTGCAGAATCGGCAGGACGAAAGCGGCTGTTTTTCCCGTTCCGGTTTGCGCCAGCCCGAGTACATCTTTTCCGTTAAGAATAACGGGAATGGTTTGTTTTTGAATGGGGGTTGGCGAAGTGTAGCCAGCCTTTGAAATCCCCGCGTTGATCTGCGGGTGAAGAGAGAACGTATTAAAATCCACTATTTTTCCTTAATTGGTATTTATTACTATTACCACTACGAGAAGTTATTTCGCAGTGTCCGCTCTATTGCCCCGCAATGCGGTAATACCAATGAAAGAATAAGAGCGGTATTTTTACACAATAAAACCAGGGAAGAACCCTGGCCCGTTGAAGAATTATTTCAGATAAAATTTATCTGTGTTCAACTAAGACAGGTTAGTATACCACAGATATGTGCTTCTTGTGTTATGCGTGTAGCCATTAACACCTAAAATCCCCCCCCCCAAAAAAATAACACCCTTCAAAATTCAAATTCACGTTTTTCTATTGACAATCTTATTTCTTCGTGATAATATCGACACAATTAATCATGAAAACACAAATTTGCTCAATTTCTTTCCAGAACGTTCGACGATCCTTCCTGAAAAATAATCAGGGAGGCAGGTTTTAGTTCATTGATTGAGCAAAAGCTGTAAAGCCTAGCACGATTCTCATAGTCTTCTATCGGATTTCGTAAAGCTCTCCTCCCTGAGGAGAGCTTTTTTGTTTAATGCTTATTTCATCACACAAGGAGAATAACATGTCTGCTGCTGCAAAAAAGAAAATAAACAAAGTGGTTTTAGCTTATTCAGGAGGTTTAGACACCTCGGTCATCGTACCCTGGTTGATCGAGAATTATGACTGTGAAGTGGTGTGCTTCACCGCCAATGTAGGGCAGGGCGATGAGGAATTGGTCGGATTGGAAGAAAAGGCCAAAGCCAGCGGCGCCAGCCAGCTCATCATTCATGATCTTCGCGAGGAATTGTCCAACGATTTCATCTTCCCCATGCTGCGTGCCGGGGCAGTCTATGAACGTAAATACCTGCTGGGCACATCCATTGCCCGTCCGTTGACCGCCCAGCACCAGGTGCAGGTTGCCCATGAAGTTGGCGCTGATGCAGTTTGCCACGGTGCGACCGGCAAAGGTAATGATCAGGTACGTTTTGAACTGACCTTCACTGCTCTTGACCCACGCCTGGAGATCATCGCTCCGTGGCGCGAGTGGGATATCAAGTCCAGAGAAGACGCCCTGGCTTATGCAGAAGCCCACAATGTACCCGTAACCGCATCAAGGAAATCCCTCTACAGCCGCGACAGTAACCTGTGGCATCTTTCCCACGAAGGCGGGCCTCTGGAAGATCCATGGCTGGAACCGGAAGAGATCATGTATCTGATATCCACCTCGCCTGAAAATGCCCCTGATGAACCAACCTATGTGGAGATTCAATTCGAACAGGGTAATCCAGTGGCGGTGAACGGCGAAACCATGTCACCGGCAAAATTGATCGCATTGTTGAATGTCATCGGGGGCACTAATGGTATCGGCCGCAATGACATGGTAGAGAGCCGCCTAATCGGAATGAAATCCCATGGCGTCTACGAAACTCCCGGCGGAACAATTCTGATGGCGGCCCACAATGAGCTGGAATCGATCGTCCTTGACAAAGACGCCTTGAGCTACAAAGATCTGATTGCGCTAAAATACGCCGAACTGGTATACAACGGCTTGTGGTTTACCCCGCTGCGCGAGGCGCTCGATTCATTTGTCACTGCCACCCAGAAACATGTAACTGGTCAGGTGCGTTTGAAATTGTACAAAGGGAACATCATTCCGGTTGGGCGCAAGAGTCCTTACAGCCTGTATCGCGAAGATTTTGCTACCTTTGGTCAAGACGATGTTTATGACCAGAGCGACGCCAAAGGCTTCATCCGCCTGTATGGCTTGCCATTGAAAGTGCGCGCATTGAACGGCCTTCCGGTAAATGGCTTGAAATTGAAAAAACCGGATTACAGCCTTTTCAAACGCGACTGAGGAAGAAGGAGAACTACCATGCCACTATGGGGAGGACGGTTCAGCCAGTCCCTTGACCAACAAGCCTGGCAACTCAATGCTTCAATCCAATTTGACTGCAGATTAGCCGCACTGGACGTGCGCGGCAGCCAAGCCTGGGCCGGGGCATTAGGGCAGGCAGGCGTGCTGACACCGGCAGAAAGCGTACAGATTATTGCGGGATTGGAAACGATCCAAAACGAATTCGGGGAACAGCGTTTTGCTTTCGAGGAAAGCGATGAAGATATCCACACCGCAGTGGAGCGGCGTCTGGGCGAGCTGATCGGCCCTCTGGCAGGCAAACTTCACACTGGACGCAGCCGTAATGATCAGGTCGCGACCGATATACGCCTTTGGTTGCTGGAAACGGCACCTGTACTGGAAGAAAGTCTACGCGGATTACAAGCAGTACTGCTGAAACGGGCAGAAAATGACTTTGGAGTTATCATGCCTGGTTACACCCACTTACAGCGCGCTCAACCGATCCTGTTAAGTCACTGGTGGCTTTCTCACTTTTGGCCATTGCAACGCGACAGCCAGCGGCTTGGTCAACTATCAGCACGCAGTTCAGTGATGCCTCTGGGCGCAGCAGCCCTGGCGGGAACATCCTTCCCGATTGATAGGAGTGCACTGGCGGCCAAACTGGGTTTCAATAGCACTTCGGCCAACAGTTTGGATGCCGTCTCAGACCGTGATTTTGCAGCCGAGTTTTTGTTCTGGACTGCCCTGACCGCAGTGCACCTCAGCAAACTGGCGGAGGAAATCGTGCTCTTCACCAGCGCCGAGTTCCACTTTTTTGAATTGGATGACGCATTTGCCACCGGCTCCAGCCTGATGCCACAAAAGAAAAACGCTGACGTGTTTGAATTGACCCGCGGCAAAGCAGGCACATTGATCGGACGGTTGACCGGTATGCTATGCATGCTCAAGGGGTTGCCTTCCACCTATGACAAAGACTTGCAGGAAGACAAGCTGGCGATCTTTGAAGCATACGACACCCTGGCAGCCGTACTGCCAGTAATCGCCAAAGCACTGGAAACAGTACACATTTTCCCGGAAATCATGACCGCCGCAGTCACTCCAGACATGATGGCCACTGATCTGGCCGACCATCTGGTCAGCCAGGGCGTGCCCTTCAGGGAAGCTCACGATCTGGTCGGGCTGGCTATCAAACACGCCAAAAAGCAAGGGAAAATTCTCGACAGCCTGGAACTTGCAGAATATCAGCACATCTCACCCTTTTTTGGGCCTGAAATCTACCAAGTACTGAAAGCCGAAAACAGTCTGATTCGCCATAACATAAGCGGAGGCACCGCTCCTGAAGCAGTGAAAAAACAAATAGAAATTGCCAGACAAGCGCTATCCGTATAAAAAATCAAACCATTCGAAACTATTTATCAAAAGGAGAAACAATCATGAACAACAACGTACTTTGCCCTGAATGTGAAGCCGAAGTCAGCCTTGATGCCAACGTTATGCAAGGAGAAATCCTGGTTTGCCCGGATTGCGGTGTAGATCTGGAAGTGATCACAACTGATCCAATCGCTGTCGAAATTGCCCCCATGGAAGAAGAAGACTGGGGAGAATAAGAAAAAGACGCCATGGTAAAGAGAGAAAAGCAATGAAAAAAAGATTACATATCGGGGTATTGTATTCCAGAGTGCGCGTAGAAGAAAAATGGATCTTTGGCGCTCTCGAAAAACGCGGCGTGGATTATGAACGTTTGGATGACCGTAAAATCAAATTTGATCTGGATCGCCCGGAGGCCTGGTTGAAATTTGACGCCGTTTTAGAACGCAGTATCAGTTACTCCAGGGGGTTGAACACCATGTATATTCTCAATGCTTGGGGAACCCCTACGATTAACACTGCGAAGGTAGCCGAAGCCTGCGGGAATAAACTGATTACCAGCACCTCTCTGGCGCAGGCAGGTGTCCCTCAGCCCCGCAACATGATTGCATTCACACCTGAATCCGCTATCGAAGCTATTGAGCAAATGGGATATCCAGTTGTCTTAAAGCCGGTGGTCGGGTCGTGGGGGCGGCTGCTGGCTAAGATCAACGACCGAGATGCAGCGGAGGCCCTCTTGGAACACAAAACGGTTCTGGGCTCCTATCAACACTCCATTTTCTATATCCAGGAGTTCATCAAAAAGCCAGGTCGTGATATCCGGGCAGTTGTAGTCGGTGACAAAGTAGTCACTGCGATCTATCGCAAATCCGAACATTGGATCACCAATACTGCCCGCGGCGGTGAAGGCGAGATATGCCTGATTACACCTGAAATCGAAGAGCTTTGTCTCAAAGCCACCCAGGCGGTCGGCGGCGGTGTGCTGGCAGTGGACTTGATCGAAGATGACCATCGCGGTTTGCTGGTCAATGAAATCAACCACACCATGGAATTTCACACCTTGCAGCCGACAACGAATGTGAATATTGGCGAGTTGATCGTAGATTACAGCATCCAGCTTGCGCGCGAAAAAAAAGAAGCAGGCAGTTGACCAGCCCTGAAAAGGAGAAAACATGATCCGTGCAAGCATTGTAGGAGGGTCCGGTTACACCGGCGGCGAATTGTTACGCCTGCTTCTGGGGCATCCGGAGGTTGAAATTATGCAAGCCACTTCGCAAAAACACCTGGGAGAATACGTTTACCAGACTCACCCCAACCTGCGCAAACAAACCAGCCTGAAATTCAGCGCGCCAGATGATCTGGAACCTTGTGACGTTCTCTTTTTGGCCATGCCACATGGCAAAGCGCAGCACCATATCAATCAATACGCCGCCCTGGCCGAGGCAATTATGGACCTGTCAGCAGATTTTCGTTTGCAGGACCCGGAAACCTACAAGAAATGGTACGGGGCTGCCCACGCCGCGCCACACTGGCTGGATAAGTTTGTATATGGCCTGCCGGAGCTGCACAGGGATGAGATCAAACACACCAAATACATCAGTGGGGTAGGATGCAACGCCACCGCTTGCAACCTGGCCATGCTGCCGCTGGTCAAAGCAGGCCTGGTCAATCTTGGGCAGCCGGTGATTTTTGAGATCAAGGTTGGTTCTTCAGAAGGCGGCGCATCGGTAAACCCCGGCTCTCACCATCCAGAACGCAGCGGCGTGGTACGCACGTTTTCATCCTTTGGACATCGCCATACAGCAGAAGTTATTCAGGAGTTGAACTTGCAAAAACCAGCCCTGACCATAAGCTCGATTGATCTGGTGCGCGGGGCACTCGCTACGGCACACGTAATAATCGACACGCATATCACTAAAAAGGAACTATGGAAAGCCTACCGGGCAGTCGTTAATGAAAACCCCTGCCTGCGCCTGGTCAAGGAACGCCGCGGAGTATATCGTGTTCCAGAACCCAAGATTCTGGCAGGCTCCAATTACGCCGATCTTGGTTTTGAGTGGGATGCAGCCAATGGACATCTGGTCGCGATGTGCGCCATTGACAATCTGATGAAAGGCGCGTCCGGGTCAGCCGTGCAAAGCATGAACCTGATGTGCGGATTTGATGAAATGATGGGTCTATCCTTCCCTGGTCTGCACCCAATCTAGAAAGGTCGTTCGTCATGCACATTGATCCTCATACCATATTGGTCGTCAAACTGGGCGGCACGGAAGGCGTGGACTTTTCGGCGATCTGCAAAGATGTTGCCGAACTGGTGAACGCTGGGCAGCCAGTAGTCCTGGTTCACGGCGGTTCAGCTGAAGCCAATGCACTGGGAGACGCCATCGGTCACCCGGCCCAATTCCTGACCTCGCCTTCAGGCTTCACATCACGCCACACCGACCCACAAACCCTGGAGGTGTTTACCATGGCGGTCAACGGCAAGGTCAATACCCTGCTGGTTTCTCAACTGCAAAGCATGGGCGTCAACGCCCTGGGGTTGAGCGGCCTGGATGGAAGGTTAATGACGGCCAGGCGCAAAGAAGCTGTGCGCTGTGTTAAAAACGGGAAACGTCTCGTCATCCGCAATGACCAGAGCGGCAAAATCAAACAGGTTGACGCCGGATTGTTGAACTTGCTGCTGCAAGCGGGATACATACCAGTGGTGGCACCACTGGCATTGGGGGAAAACGGTGAGGCATTGAATACCGACGCCGACCGGGCCGCAGCCATGGTGGCAGTTGCCCTCCAGGTGGATACCCTGCTTCTGCTGACAGCAGTGCCAGGCCTGATGCGCAGCTTTCCTGATGAAACAACGTTGATTCCCCACCTGCAGGCCGCCCAATTGGATGAAGCGATGCAATGCGCCGAAGGACGCATGAAAAAGAAGGTTTTAGGTGCACAAGAAGCGCTGCAAGGCGGTGTCAAACGGGTGATCATCGCAGATGGCCGCAGTCCACAGCCAATCACCCAGGCGCTGGCCGGTCAGGGCACCTGGATCCAGGATTAATGGAGATCAATATGAACATGTCAGATACGATGAGCATTGAAGCAAAACACACCTCGGGGGTATACGCAAAACGCGAGTTGACCATTACTCACGGGAAGAGCGCTCTGCTGTATGATGATGAAGGCCGTGAATACATCGACTGTGTCGGCGGCCAAGGAGCGGCAAATCTGGGACACGCCCACCCAAAGATTGCCGAAGCCCTGTGCCAACAAAGTAAAAAACTAATCAGTTGTCCGGAAATGTTCTATAACCAGCAGCGCTCCGATTTCATGGCTCAACTTTGTGCCGCAGCACCAGATGGATTAGAGCGTGTCTTTCTGGGCAATTCAGGTACGGAAGCTGTTGAAGCCGCCCTTAAGTTTGCCCGCTTTTCCACCAAAAAACGCGAAGTGATTGCCGCCATGCGCGGGTTTCACGGACGCAGTATGGGTGCCCTATCCGCTACCTGGAACAAACACTACCGCAAACCATTTGAACCGCTGGTGCCAGACTTTCGCCATGTACCTTACAACAAACCCGAAAAGCTGATAGAGACAGTGAGCGATCAGACTGCTGCCGTACTTCTGGAAGTGGTACAGGGTGAAGGAGGAGTGCATCCCGGCAGCCGCGAATTTCTACAAACCGCACAGGAGCTTTGCCAGCAGCACGGTGCAATGTTGATCATCGATGAAGTCCAAACCGGTTTTGGCCGCACCGGAAAACTGTTCGCTTCTGACCACCACAAATTACAACCGGATCTGCTCTGTCTGGGAAAATCCATTGCCGGGGGTATTCCCATGGGGGCAGTACTCTTTGGAGAAAAAGTAGGGAAACTTTCACCAGGCATCCACGGTTCGACCTTTGGAGGCAACCCGCTGGCCTGTGCCGCCGGATTAGCCGCCTTGCATGTGCAGCTCCAGGAAAAACTACCGGAACGGGCGGCCGTGTTGGGCACATATACGTTGAAAAAATTGCAACAGATCGAATCTCCTCTGATCCGCGAAGCACGCGGGCTGGGACTGATGATCGGGATTGAATTGAAGCAGAAGGCAGCCCCTTACCTAAAGGCATTAACCGATCGCGGCGTTCTGGCCCTCCCCGCCGGGATGAACGTGATCCGTTTGCTGCCGCCGCTGGTCATTTCACAACAGCAGCTCGACCAAGTCATCACTGCCCTGCAAGAGGTATTAAGTTGATAAAAATGAAAAACATATCCGAAACCCTGCTCGGTCTGGTCTCCAATTACAGCCCATCCGGGCAAGAAAAGCCAGCGGTGCAATTCCTGCTTCAGCGCATGCAAGCCCTGGGCTTTGAGCGCACCTTCCAGGATAAAGTCGGGAACGCCGTAGGAATCATCGGGCAGGGACCACACCAGCTCATGCTGCTGGGACATATCGATACCGTGCCGGGAGAAATCCCCATCCGCATCGAAAACGGTGTGCTGTATGCCCGGGGAAGCGTGGACGCCAAGGGCCCACTGGCCGCGTTTGTGGATGCAGTCGCCGCCGTAGGCGTACGGCTCGGCTGGCAAATGATCGTAATCGGAGCAGTTGGCGAAGAAACTGATTCGCGCGGCGCGCGCTACATTGTCGACCAATACCGGCCGGACATGGTCATTATTGGTGAGCCCAGCGCATGGGAACGGATCACGCTGGGCTACAAAGGCTGCGCTCACGTCAAAATCACCGCCCGGCGCAGTTCGCACCATTCAGCCAGTGGCCAGCAAACTGCTTGTGAAGCAGCCGCACAGATATGGCAGGACGTGCAAGCCTGGACAGGGGAGTACAACGAGAAGTACAACCGGCGTTTTGAACAAGCCCAGACCAGCTTGCTGAAATGGTCATCCGGGACAAACGGCTTCGAGAACCGGGCTACACTGGAAATCGAAGCGCGCCTGCCGCTGGCATTGAATCCGGTTGATTGGTTCTTAGTAATGAAAGAACTGGCTGGAACAGAAGAAGTCCAAACGATGGGCTTTCCAATTCAGGCATATCGCAGTGAGAAGAACTCCCCGCTGGTGCGGTCCTTCCTGAAAGCCATCCGGGGCGCGGGCGGTAAGCCCGATTTTGTTGTCAAGACCGGCACCGCCGATATGAATATCGTCGCCCCAGTCTGGCAGTGTCCAGCTGTGGCGTACGGCCCGGGGGATTCAAGTTTGGATCACACCCCACAGGAACATTTATCCCTGGAAGAATATGAAAATGCGGTCACGGTACTCAAAAAGATGCTAAAAAATATTACTGATTGACGCTGGCTAGGGTTTTCCAGCAGTCTTTATTTATTCACCAATCAAATGATTGACTTTCAATTCATCCCAATCACTGTTTCAATTTCAACCAGCAAATTTCCTTTTCCCCTTTACACTCATTGGTTCTGTTTCAGACATCGTTAACCCCAACAGCATTTTATGTGACCTAACACAGTCGCCTTGACGAGAATAAAATAGCGTGCTAATATTAGGCTGACCTAAAAATATTACACGAGATATTAAGGTGGGCTTAAAATGGGTGGTTCTAATTTTTCAGTAATAAGTGAAAGTGTGCAGATGTATCTGGTGACGATCATTCGTCTTCGGGTTGGCAATCAACCGGTTCCGCTTTCACTGCTGGCGGATTCACTTTCAATTTCGCCGGTGTCGGTTAATGAAATGTGCCGCAAGCTTCAGGATCAGGGATTGGTGGTCTATCGTCCCTATAAAGGAGCATCGCTCACGGAAAAGGGAGAACAACAGGCTTGTTTTATTCTGCGCCGCCACCGCTTGTGGGAGGTTTTTCTGGTCGATAAGTTGGACTATTCATATGAAGAAGCCCACGAGATCGCATGCATATTGGAACATGCCACTCCCAACCATCTCGCAGACCGCCTTGACGGTTTTCTTGAGTATCCAGCAGTTAATTTTGTTGGCGAGCTTATTCCTAGAAGCGATGGACAACCGCCAACCCGGCCAGCAATTTCATTGGCGGCACTTTCCCCCGGTCAGCAGGGGCGCGTGATCCGCTGCGAGCTTGAGGGTGCGCCACAATCCTTTTTGGCCGAGCATGGTATCAGTCCGGGAGTTTGGGTGCAGGTCGTTGCAATGGCGGGTGAAGGTGTTTTGATCCAGGCAGGGAAAATACATGTTTCACTGGTACAGAGCCTGGCTGAGGCAATACAGGTTGAGCCAGGTTCGTCCATTGATAAACCGGATGAGATTTTGCCTGTTGAGCAATCTTTTGAAAATGAAACAAATCCAATCAAAGTTCAAGAAATTAAAGAGGTGATAAAGATGCGGGATAATGAACAGGCTGCGGTTCAACATGTGCCATTGAATAAGCTGAACGTTGGTCAGCGTGGCATTGTGGTGAGTGTGGGCAGTAAGGGGCCAGTGAAGCGGCGCATGATGGATATGGGGTTGGTGCCGGGCAGCGAAGTGAGTGTCCTCCGTGTAGCCCCGTTGGGTGACCCCATTGAATTCAGGGTCAAAGGATACAGCCTTTCGCTGCGTAAGTCAGAAGCCAAGGATATCATCGTTGAAGTGGTGAGATAAGAGGAGCGAGATGATGCCTTTGGCAATGGTTTCTCCTGGTCAAGAAGTGCGCCTGATTGCTATCCAGAGTGGTCAGCGAATGCGTAAACGTCTGGCTGATCTTGGTCTTAATCTGGGGATGACAGTCCGTGTCCTCCAGCATGATGGCCAAGGCCCAATTATTTTAGCGGTCAAAGATTCACGGCTGGCTTTGGGACGCGGTGTGGCGCATAAGATCCTAGTGGAACCGTGCTGAAGCAAAGCAGCGATTCCCCAAAATGAATTTATCAAGGAGTTAATTAAATGGCAAAACAACATACGATTGCTTTGGCCGGCAATCCCAACACCGGCAAAAGCACAATTTTTAATGCTTTGACTGGTTCCCGGCAGCACGTAGGGAATTGGCCAGGTAAAACAGTTGAAAAGAAAGAAGGCAGCTGGCGGTATGAAGGCACAGAGTTTGAGGTTGTCGATTTGCCCGGCACATATAGCCTGACAGCGTATTCCCTGGAAGAGGTCATCGCCCGCGATTATGTGATCAACGAGCAACCGGACCTGGTTGTAACCGTGGTGGATGCTGCTAATCTGGAACGCAATTTGTATTTAGCGTTACAGATTTTGGAAATGGGTGTTAAAGTGGTCGTTGCTTTGAATATGAGTGATGTTGCCGAATCGCGCGGTTTTAAGATCGATGTGCCCCGCCTGTCACAGGCACTGAGTGTACCGGTTATTCCGACAGTAGCCAGTAAGGGGGTAGGTTTGGACGGACTTAAAAAAGCTATCGCTGAGACAGTGGCGGCTTAGTTAGTACACAAATCAAGGAGAACACAAAAATGCCGACTCATGCAATGGCGTATTCCAGGGGAGTGACCCTGGTGGATTATGGTACAGAAGTAGAGAACGAGATTGTTAAGCTCCAGCAAGTGATTGAAAATAATTCAGGGCTAACAGAAAGATACAATACCCGCTGGCTGGCCATCAAACTGCTGGAAGAGGATTCAGATATAGCAGAAAAGATGTCAGCACTTGAAAATTCTGTTGCACTGATGGCTCAGGTACAAGAAAGTATTTCTCATCTGGCTGATGTTTATGGTGATGACGTGGATACTGTGATCGCTGACCGCCGATACGGTTGGATCAATGGATTGGTGCGCGAAACAGTTCAGCGTTCGGATAAGGAGCGCATTAACCTTTCGGACAGAATCGATACAATTGTTACCAATCGTGTGTTAGGTATCCCGATTTTTCTGGCAATGATGTGGATCGTTTTCAAAGTGACGACAGACGTTGCTGGCCCGTTCCTGGATTGGATGGATGGTGTGATTGGCGGCCCGGTTACCAATTGGGTTGTCAGCATTCTGGAGACGATCGGTTTGGGCGGCACCTGGGTTGAGAGTTTGTTCGTGGACGGTATCATTGCCGGTGTGGGCGGGGTGCTGGTTTTTGTGCCGGTGCTGATGTCGCTTTACCTGGCCTTGGCGATACTCGAAGACTCTGGTTATATGGCCCGGGCAGCCTTTGTAATGGATCGTCTGATGCATGCTTTGGGGTTGCATGGTAAGAGTTTTTTGCCGATGATCGTTGGTTTTGGCTGCACCGTTCCGGCCTTGTATGCTACCCGAACGCTGGAAAATGAAGATGACCGTATTTTGACCGGGCTTTTGGTCCCGTTCATGAGCTGCGGTGCGCGTTTGCCCGTTTATGTGCTTTTTGCGTCTATCTTTTTCCCTGAGAATACTGGCGGCGTGATCTTCATTCTTTATTTGATGGGCATCATCACGGCAATTTTGCTGGGTATAGTAATGAAGCGCACGGTGTTCAAAGGCAAGCAGCAATCGCCCTTTGTCATGGAACTGCCTCCATACCGCATGCCCACTTTACGCGGCATCTGGTTCCATATGTGGGAGCGCACTGGTGGCTTTGTGCGTAAGGCATGGACTCTTATTATGGCAACCAGTGTAGTGATTTGGTTCTTGCTGGCTATCCCGTTGGGCGGTGGCGGGTCATTTGCCGACTCGGACGTGGACAGCAGTCTGTTTGCTGGTGTTTCTCGAGCCATTGCTCCTGCCTTCCAACCTCTCGGATTTGGCGAATGGGAAGCAAGCGGTTCATTGATCACAGGCTTTGTGGCCAAAGAAGTGGTCGTTGGTTCAATGGCCCAGGTTTATGGTGTTGAGGAAGGGGAAGAAGAAACCGAAGCTACCACGTTCTTCGAGGATGTTGGTGAAATTATAACCAGCTTCTTTGGCGCAACATGGGATACCGTGAAATCGATCCCGCTCATCGTTGGCATTGATCTTTTTGAGGGCGAGGAGGAAGCAGAACCTACTGCTCTGATGGCTGCTGTGGAAGATGCTTTTGAGGCTTCCAGCGGCGGACACGGGGCACTAGCCGCATTTGCCTTCCTGGCATTCACTTTGCTCTATACCCCTTGCATGGTGGCTGTTGCTGCCGCGAAGCAGGAGTTGGGTACAAAGTGGATGTGGGTTAGTGTCATTGGCCAACTGGTGCTGGCTTGGGTGGCGGCGTTTATCATCTTCCAAGGTGGTAAATTGTTGGGACTCGGATAATAAGTTCAACCTTTTCGAGGGAAGGGCTGCCTTATAGCAGTTCTTCCCTCTGAATTTGTTAAAGAGGCGGTATGTTAAAGCAATTATTAACGGAACTTGGGAATGCGGAATCGGCGGTCAATTTGAGCGAGTTGAGCCTTAAACTGGGCGTTGAGCGTAGCGCCCTGGACGGTATGATCGCGTATCTGGTGCAAACTGGCAAGCTCCAGGATGATGAGAAGGCGCAAGAAAATGAACTGGCGATGTGTGGTCAGGGTGGTTGTGCCAGTTGTCCTGGAGTGCAGAATTGTCCCTTTGTGTTAAAAATGCCCCGTACATTTTCAATACCTGCTTCTAAAAAGGATTGAATTGAGCTGGAAGGTTGCAGGATACGCGCTTGTCTGATACGGCCTGATATGCACGCCAAAACTTTTTTGATCCTTTCCCCATACGAAACGTCAAAGGAGACTACCGTCTCACCTGCACTGCACCGAGCCTGGCGCAGGTGCAAGTGTCAGGCGGCAGAGGGATTGGTTGCCAAAGAAATCGGGCAAAGGAGCAACATCAACGAGCGAATCGTCAGGTAAATATTTAGGCATTTTTCACCTCCAAATGTAAGAGAATAAAAAACTGTTTTATGCCGACATTAGGCAGACGCTATTCTCCGGCAAAATGAAGGCATCAAGGCCATCCCCTCCCTCTTGTTTACGCCTATTTTTAGAGATAAATTGAGAGGAAGGTTGCGCCTAATGTTGGCAAACGAAAACGGGATTCCGATTTCATCTCAACCGGATAATAGTCATCCTTTCTTGCCTGCCACAAACAAAGTACCTCCTGTTTGACATTTTCTCACAGGGGGCACTTTCTTTTCTCGTCTACTTTTTTGGGGTCAGTTCACGAAACTGGCGGGGGTTTAAGGATTCTTAGCGGTTCCAGCGTCCGCCGCGGCTGGCAGCACTGCCATCCACCAGGTTCAGATTGAGTAACTGCGGTTCACAATCCATCAGGTTCAGGTTGAGCAGCTGCGGTTCACAATCCATCAAACAGGTACCGTCACAATCTATCAGACAGGTACCGTCTTGTGCTCTTTCCTGCATCTGCAAGCGGGGGGCGGTCTCTGTGCCAAAGCGCCCGTTGCCACCCTGACCAGCGGCTTGCATTCTGAAACCACCCATCGGCAAGATAGCATAGAAATCTTCCGGCGACACGCCCTGGGAAATGGCGATGTTGTAAGCGGTCTCGCCATCCGCCAAGCGGGCTTCTACTTCCTCTGCGCTCAGGCCGGTCAGATCAACCAATGCCGTAACCATTTCATCATGGTTGAGGTACAAAGGTTCATCGCTGACCGTTCCAGCACCAAGTGGCGCATCCGGGGGAACCTCTGCCTGGGCAAAAACACTGCCGGTGAAAGCGAACATGCTTACCAAAATTGTTGCCAACGTGATTCGGATAATTATCTTTTTCATTTCAAATCTCCTTTTGAATATTATGTTTCTATTTGATACTGAGGCTATGATAGTCGTTGGGGTGAAAAATGCGTGATTGACCGATGCGGACTTGATACAAAACGGGTAGACATTCCTTTCTAAACGGTAATTTTGATTGGATTTTTTTCATCCACTTACTGTCTATGACGCCGTTTAGCAGTGAAAGTTACGCTGTGTTTTTAAGTGCGCAACTTTGCCAGAAATTGGTTGCGCCAGCACAGCATTAGCATCCAGAGCAGGGATATCTTACAGAACGTCGAGGAATTTTTTCGGTTTTACCGGTTCTCTGGGAATTGCCATGACAAATTGATATTCTACGCCAGATATGGCGGCAATCGCCATCTTCGTCCCATATATTGCGGTGGTTTCGCACTGCGCCACGGAAAAACACGGGAATTCCCAAAGAGCCACCAATATTGAAAGGTCGAAAGTACACTTAATGATGTAAAATTCTTATAAGGAAAATTTTATCTTCAGACAAAATGTGTTATTTTGCGCATAAAAACAGGCTTATCCAAGAAAGCATTGGAGACCCTGAAAGAAAGCCTTGCTATGAAACCAAACCCTACCGATTCAAAAATCACCATCTTGCAACAGCGTAAGAAAAAATTTTGGCCTGCGTTTTCCATTTTCCTCCTGATTATTGTGCTGGTGGCGTGTACCGCACAAACCAGCCAAACCCCAGAGTCCACCAGCGCACTGCCAATAGATCCCACAACAGAAATTCCTCTTTCATGCCTGGAACAAATACAGGAAAGAGGGGTTTTAATCGTAGGCACCGCTATCACAGAACCATTTGAATTTCACGATCCTCAAACTAATGAACTCATCGGTTTCGATATTGATACCGCCAATTACATCGCCAACCATTTTGATGTAGAGCTTTCTTTGATAGAGATGCCGTTTGCCAATTTGCTGCCAACCCTGCAAGACCGCAAAGTAGATATGACAATCGCTGCCATGTACATCACCCCGGAACGGGAAGAACTGATAGACTTCGCTGATCCATACATCAATACCGGCTTGGTAATGGTGATTCATCCAGATAGTCAAATCAACACGGTTGATGATCTGAACGGTTTGAAAGTCGGGGTTAAGATTGGCGCCACAGGCGCCAAATTGGCTCAAGAACTGGTCGAACAAGGCATTCAAATAGAGATATTAGAATATAAGGACACTCTCGACTCTTTCCTGGATCTGGAAGTGGGCCGTGTGGATGTTGTCTTTAATGATTATCTCAATACGCTGTTCTACCTTAAGGAATCACAGTCAACTCTCAAGATTGTGGAAACTGATACCGGCGAGGTCAACTTCCTCTCGCAGGCCAACTTGGGGATTGCTGTTCACCATGAAGATCTGGAACTGCTTGAGGGCATCAACGATGCGTTGATGGATATGAGACAGGATGGTAGTTTTGATATGTTCTATCAAAAATGGCTGACATCCTCATCGGACAGTGAATCCTGATCAACATAGACAAATGGTCAAGATATCCAAAAAATATCAAGTATTTGTTGGGACAGGAATGAAGAAACCTAGAATTGGCTGGAGCCTGATCACCAAGTTAACACTGGCATATTCAATCTCGATCTTGCTGGTCTCGGGGGTTATGGCGTTTCGCTTGTCCTGGCAAGTGCGAACCGCACAAAGCCAGGCGTTGCAAGATCGCTTGTTTGATATTGTCAGGTTTGCAGCGCCACAAGTAGATGGTGATTTTCACTCTTTAATACGATCCCCCGAAGATGAGAACAGTTCTTTTTATCGCGTTGTGTATGCAACTCTTGAAACCATCCAGGATACCAGCAACATCATAGATCGTATTTATACTTTGCGCCAGAAAGAAGATGACGGCCTGATCTTCGTCGTAGATATCGACCCGGTTGAACACAAGAAAATTGGACAGGATTACCTGCGTACCAGTCCTGCGCTTGAAAAAAAACTGGCCGGGATCACTGGCCCTGTCATTGAAAACGAACTATATACCGATACAACCGGTATTCATTTGAGTGGTTACGCACCAATTTACGATCAATTCGGCGAAGTTGATGGCGTCCTCGGGATTGACATCAATGCAGCTATAATTTTGGAAAACGAGGCAAAAGCTCGTCGAACTGCTTTGGCAACCTTTTTAGCCACCGTACCGCTTTCTCTTTTATTGGGTTGGTGGCTAACACGGTATCTGACTGCGCCCATTAATGACCTCGTATCAGGCGCCAAACGCGTTGCGCAGGGACAGCTTGATCAAGCTGTCCCCGTTCGCAGTCAGGACGAGATAGGCGTTCTGGCAAACACATTCAACCAGATGACCACCCAATTAAGCCAAACTCTGGATGGCCTTGAGAAAGAGATCGCCGAACACAAGCAATCCGAAAAAGTGCAGGATTGCATTTATCGAATTTCTCAGGCAGTAAACACGACAAATACAATTGAAGAATTTTATGCTTCGATACATTCCATCCTCGGTGAATTGATCCCGGTAGAAAATTTCTACATAGCATTATTAGACCCGGTCAGCAATTTGATCAGTTTTCCATACTCCGTTGATCAATATGATGAAAAACCCCTGATCATGGAGCCTGCCAGAGGGCTAACTGGATATGTTATGCGCACAGGCCTTCCACTGCTGGCGACTCCGGAAGTCTTTGCAAGACTCATCCAAGAGAAGAAAATTGAGTTGGTCGGAACAAAACCTGTTGACTGGCTGGGAACCCCGTTAAAAGTCGAAAAACGAACAATTGGCGTCGTGGTGGTGCAAAGCTACTCGGAAGAAATTCGCTTTAATCAGGAAAACTTAAACCTGATGAGATTTGTATCTTCACAGGTGGCTTTGGCAATTGACCACAAACGCGCAGCAGAGATGCTGCAACAAAGCAATGAACGGTACCGCAATTTATTCGAAGATTCTCCTATCTCTCTCTGGGAAGAAGATTTTTCCGCAGTTAAACACCTCCTTGATTCGTTGCGGGCGGACGGGGTAACAGATTTTGAATCTTATCTGGCCTCTCATCCGGAATTTGTTGCCGAATGCGTTGCGCGAATCCAGGTTTTAGATGTAAACAAAGCCACCCTGGCGCTTTTTGGCGCCAAGAACAAAGAAGAAATACTGAAAAACATCTCGACGATCTTTTCAGAGGAATCCTATGAACTTTTCCAAAAGGAACTTGTCTATATAGCAGAAGGGCAGACCCAATTCAATTGGAATGGCGTCAACCAAACACTGGATGGCAGACTGATCAATGTTGGTATTAACTGGTATGTGATGCCCGGTTTTGAGAGCAATTTCTCAAAAGTGATCGTATCGCTGCTTGACATCACTGAGCGTAAAAAAGCCGAAACAAAGCTCAAGCAGATGAGCACTCATGATGGATTGACGGGCTTATACAACCGTGCCTTTTTTGATGAAGAAATGGCGCGGCTTGAAGACAACCGTCAATCTCCTGTCAGCATTGTGATGACAGACCTGGACGACCTGAAAAAAATCAATGACTGCTTTGGTCACGCCGTGGGAGACAAAATGCTGCAACAGACCGCAAAAGTATTGAAAGATGCTTTCCGCACTGAAGACATCATCGCTCGCATTGGTGGCGACGAGTTTGCTGTACTACTGCCGAATATCACTGCCGATGCAGCAGAGAATATGGTCCAGCGAATCAAAGATAACCTGAAAATTCAGAATACCGATAGCAGTCAACCCGCATTGTACCTTTCTCTGGGGGTCAGTACGGCAGAAATAAACACCTCGCTCATCGATGCTCTCAAACAAGCAGATACCCATATGTATCTGGATAAACAAACCAAAGGATCAGATAAACTGATTTGAACTTTCGACGTACAACCACCCTTCCATACCAGAAAACAATGACAAATATCCTTAAAGAGATCAGGGCGGGGTTTGCCCACCCCCTGTGTGGTAAATCCTGTCTTCGCCAACAAACCGCCCTTCGCGGAGAAAACGCCCCAACCAGATAAAGCAATCCTTGATTTACGTGTACAATTACTCAAACGATGAACCACAGGAGAACAATATCCATTGAAGAAAATTCAGGCCATTACCTTTGATTTTTGGGGAACGCTGTATCACAGCGCCCGTACGGATAATTCAATCCGGGCAACGGTGCTGCAAACCGCCTTGCGCCAGGCAGGCCAGATACCAATCCCGGAAAAAGAGCTGAAAGCAGCCATTAAAACCACCTGGGGCGAATGGGTGCGTGTATGGGAAAATGAACAGCGCACCTGGGGCGCATCCGAGTGGTTGCAACACATGCAAGGATTATTGGATTTCCAATTGCCAACAACCATGAAACCCTTCGTCTTGCAGAAATTGGAAGAAGTCGTGCTGGATGGCAATACCCAACCCATAGATGGTGTGCTTGAAATGCTCCCGTTATTGGCAAAGCAGTATCGCTTGGGCATTATTTCTGATACAGGGATATCTTCGGGTAAGACCCTGAGCAAGCTACTGGCACGCGAAGACCTGTTGAAATACTTCACAAGTCTGATTTTTTCAGACGAAGTCAACAGCAGCAAACCGACCGCCATCCCATTCCAGGCCGCCCTGAAAGGGCTATCTGCAGAACCACAACAAGCCGTGCATGTGGGAGACTTACGCCGCACAGATGTCGCGGGCGCCCGCAACGCAGGCATGTGGAGCATCCGTTTCACCGGATATCAGGATGACGCACGGGAAGAATTTGGAGAAGCCAACATCATCCTGGCAGATTATGCCAACATGCAAACCGCTCTGGAACAATTGGAAATCCTGGCACAAAAATGAGGCGCATCCCATGAGCAAACCACGAAACAAATTTTATGTCGTCTGGAAAGGCCGTGAACCCGGCATTTACACCACCTGGAAAACATGCGAGGCACAGGTAAAAGGATTTCAAGGGGCAAAATACAAAGCCTTCCCAACCAAAGCTGCTGCGCAAGCGGCCTGGAAAGACAAATACGAAGATCACATCGGGAAAAACGCAGCGGTTCAGAAACCCTTATTCGGTCCAGGAGGGCCAATCCCTGACAGCTATTGTGTGGATGCTGCCTGCAGCGGCAATCCGGGCATCGTGGAATATCGGTGTGTCCACACCCGAAGCGGCAAACAAATTTTCCGTCAAGGACCATTCGCCCAGGGCACGAACAACATCGGCGAATTCCTGGCCCTCGTGCATGCCCTGTCTTTCTTCAAAAAGAAAGGCGTTGCTGCCCCGATCTATTCCGATTCCGTCAATGCCATGTCATGGGTCAAAAAGAAAAAATGTCGTACAAAATTGGGGCGAGAAGAGCGCAATGTCCGGCTTTTCGATCTGGTCGATCAGGCGGAACGCTGGCTGGAAAACAACACCTATCCCAATAAAATTCTGAAATGGGACACGGCCAATTGGGGCGAAATTCCTGCTGATTTTGGTCGCAAATGAACCAGTCACCCGAGGAAATGCAAATGATCAACGAAACCCTTGACGTTATCACCCGGCGCAGATCGGTGCGGGCGTACACTGACCAGCCAATTGCACAAACGGAGAAAGACTCTATCCTGCAAGCCACCCTGCGTGCGCCAACTGCCGGCAATATGATGCTGTATTCGATCATTGAGGTCGAAGACCAGACACTCAAAGATCGTCTGGCTGTGAGCTGCGACAACCAGCCTTTCATCGCCAAAGCCCCCCTGGTGCTGCTATTTGCAGCGGATTACCAACGCTGGGTTGACATATTTACGCACGACCATGCCCCGGAGCGGGCCCGTGAGCTTGACCAACAGCCGCGCCTGCCGCAGGAAGGTGACCTGATGCTGGCCGTGTGCGACACCTTGATCGCCGCACAGACGGCAGTGATCGCCGCCGAATCGCTGGGTATCGGCTCTTGTTATATCGGTGATATCCTGGAACACTACGAACTCCACCGGGAGATATTCGGGCTGCCCAAATATGTGCTGCCAATATCCTTGCTTTGTTTTGGCTACCCCAAACCAGGCTTGCTCAAAAAGAAACTTGTCCCGCGCTTCAACCAGGAGTTCATCGTCCATCAGAACACCTATCACCAATTGGATGCGTCTGAACTTGAGCAAATGGTGCAGCCGATCAATGAATACAAACAGGAGCGGTATGTTCCCAACGCTAATAATCTTGGCCAGAGTATCTATCTGAGAAAATTTATTTCTGAATTTTCAGTCGAAATGAGTCGCTCTGTGCGGGAAATGATCCGCAGCTGGTCTACACCGGAGTAAGCGTCCCAAAAATTAAACCAATCGCTCCACCTTCTCCGCCCGCAGATAAGGGTCGTGATGAGAAGCATCCAGTTCCACCACCCCGGTCACCAGAAACGGGTTAGTGGAACTGATCGCATTATGCGCCTGGCGATAGACATCCGGGAATAGAATCACATCCAGTACAGCCGTTTGATCTTCCATACTGAGAAACATCATCGTCTCACCTTTGGCCGTCCGGCTGCGGCGTGAGGTCTGGCGCACACCGGCCACCTTGACCCGCTGTCCAATGCGCTCGGCAGCACCCATGATGGGAATTGCGCCAGCAGCGGCGATCCTGTCTATCAGCAGTTCCAACGGATGTGCCGCCAGACTGATTCCCAAAACTTCCTGCTGCGCCAGCATCTTTTCAGCCAGTGGCCAGTCTGCATCCGTGTTCATGTCGGA
>JAIOTF010000008.1 GCA_021107195.1 Anaerolineaceae bacterium
AGATGCTTTACACGCCCAAAGAGGGCTTTCTATTCAAATCGTGGAAGCTGGAGGCAACTACATCTGGTACGCCAAAGGCAATCAACCCTCAATGGAAGAAAACATTCGGTTATGGTTTGAGCCAGACGTTTTTATGATGCTCATCCCAACAAGGCTTGTGACCTCATTTTGCTACTTTAAGAAAGTCTTGCGCCGCCTGTATCCCCTACCTAAAGACTGGGGGATTATTCGACGATTCTTCTAACCGAGAGCAACATCCAGAGTCATCATCACCGCAAATCCGAGCATGACCCCAATCGTGGGAATATCGGAGTGCTGCTTGCGATTGGCTTCGGGGATCAGCTCTTCCGCCACAACATAGATCATTGCCCCGGCAGCAAAAGCCAAAGCGTAGGGTAAAAGTGGCCTCATCAACAAAACTGCCGCCGCACCCAATACACCAGCAATAGGCTCCACAACACCGGAGAGTTGCCCCATCATGAAGGCTTTAGAGAGTTTCATGCCTTCACGACGCAGCGGAGCAGAAACCGCCAATCCTTCTGGAAAATTCTGAATACCAATACCCAGGGCCAACGCCACTGCACCAGCAATAGTCGCTTCGGGCAATCCGGCAGCCGCAGCACCAAACGCCACACCCACAGCCAGACCTTCGGGAATATTATGCAAGGTGATCGCCAGCACCAGCAAAACGCTGCGCTGCCAGGATGTTTTGATACCTTCAGCCTCGGACATTGGCAGCCCCAAATGCAGGTGGGGCAATATTTTATCGACCACCCACAGAAATCCTCCGCCGAGTAAAAACCCTACAGTCGCCGGAAACCATTCTGGAACACTTAAGGAAGCTGACATTTCAATTGCCGGGGCAAGCAGCGACCAGTAGCTAGCCGCGATCATCACGCCCGCTGCAAAGCCTAACATACCATTTAATAATTTCCGGCTGACATCTTTGGTAGCAAAGATCGTCGCCGCCCCTAAAGCAGTTACAAACCATGTAAACAACGTTGCAAACAAAGCCTGGATAACCGGGCTGAAACCTGCAAGAGCTTGTATCACTATTCTTTCCTTCCTTTTTATTCGATGATGTAATAGTTCTTCTCAAGATATATATTTATAATGATACATATCCTCTTTAGCAAAGAGTATATACAAAGTTGATAATAAAATCCAGCAATAAACTCACTATTATCGTTGTCCGAATTGCGGCTATAATCGTGAATAACTTCTGATAGAGAAAGACTACTTCATGGAATCTATTACTTCTAATGATTTTCGCACCACCTTATCCTCGGCATTACAAGAGCGTTTGTCAATGTTGGACGAAGAGCACCGCAGCGCACTGCGGCTGTTCAATGGCTTTCTGGAAGGCTGCCCGGACCTGACCGTTGATCTTTACGGCCGCACCCTGGTGCTGCAAAATTATGCCGACCAACCAAACGAAGGACTAACACTGGCCAATATTGCCCATGAATTATATATAAACCAATTAGATTGGCTGGAAGCGATCGTATTAAAATCGCATCGCGCCGCAAGTGTGGATGAACGGCGCGGGAAACTCATTTATGGAGAGAAGGCCAACCGGGAAATCCTGGAACACGGCGTGCGCTATGCCCTTAATCTGACCATGAATCAGGATGCCAGTTTTTATCTGGACACGCGCAACTTGCGCCGCTGGCTATTGGATCACATGGCCGGTAAAACCGTACTAAATACCTTTGCCTACACCGGCAGTCTGGGTGCAGCGGCTCTGGCAGGCGGAGCGCAACGGGTGGTCCAAACGGATATCAGCCGCAGATTCCTCAACCTGGGAAAGACCACCTACACCCTGAACGGTTTTCCTATCCGGAAGGAAGATTTTCTGGACGCCGATTTTTACAATGTCATCGGCCAGTTCAAAGGTTCGAAAAAATCGTTCGACTGCGTCATTCTGGATCCACCCTTTTTTTCTTCCACTGCTGCCGGCAAAATTGACCTGGTCAGTAAAAGCCATCGTCTGATCAATAAAGTGCGTCCTGTTGTTGCACACAACGGCTGGCTGATTGCCATCAACAACGCCCTTTTCGTAAATGGCGCAGATTACATGCACACTTTGGAAACATTGTGTGCCGATGGGTATCTGCAAATTGAGAAATTGATCAGCGTACCGGAAGATATGACAGGTTTTGCCGCCACGCGCAGCGGGTCCCCACCCACCGATCCAGCACCTTTCGACCACTCGACCAAAATCGCCGTGCTGCGCGTATTACGGAAAGATGCATAAAACCTGTGAACTGAAACACCTCCTCTTCCCCTTAACCTTAAAATCCTCTACGCTCAACAATATGCCAGAAAGAGGTATTTTGATGAATCGATCAGCCAATTTATTCAAGCTTAGTGCGGCATTGTGTATTGCCGTGATGTGGATCGTCATCCCGTTGACGTCCGCTGCCGGGGCAGACATAGGTCCAAAGCCAACCATGTCCTTTACCTTCGTGGCAGCCGAAGGGATGTCCTATCTGTTGGTCATGGATGGCACACTACTGGAATGCGAAGATGCTGCCTGCATCCAATGCAAACCTCTGGAAGAACTCGGGCCGCAGGGATTCACCGAAAAGTCGCTTGGAAGCCCACTTCTCACCTGCGCTGCACCGAACGCAGTGCGGTGCAAGTGTTAGGCGTGGGGAGGAATAGCCACCAGTCGAAGGCTGACAACAAACGGATTGCGTTATACAACC
>JAIOTF010000057.1 GCA_021107195.1 Anaerolineaceae bacterium
GATCATCGCTGCTGCAAATGAACAGCTTGTTGTACAGCACCCCACTCAAGCAAATGTGACAACCATTGATGTGGCAGAATTTTATGATCCTGCGGGTCATCCCCAAAATAAGGGTAAGAACCTGGTGATCTATGGCGCATCTCATGTTGACCGGTCCCCTTGTGGAACCGGCACTGCTGCAAAGCTAGCATTGCTTTCTCACGAGGGAGCAATCTCGATGGGAAAATTGTTTCATAACAAAGGAATTCTGGATACTGAATTCACCGGAAAGGTTGTATCGGAAACCAATGTGGGGATGATCCCGGCAGTGGTTTGTGAAATCACGGGGAGTGCGTATCTAACTGGTTATCATCGCTTTGTTTTGGACACAAAAGATCCTTTTCAAGAAGGCTTCCTGTTATAAAAAACGAATACGTCAGGAATATTTTTATAAACTTTATCGGGGTGGTTAATCAATATCAGTTTTGAAAAAAAGAAGGAGGTGTTATTGATCTAACAATACATAGCCCAGTTTGTTTAATCTTTTCTACTGTAGTTTCATCTGCGTTTAATAGTTAGTCTGCTCAAGGAGGAGTAACAAATGCGTAAACACTCTTGGATCTTTTTAGTATTGATTATGGCCTTGTTGGTCGCTGGTTGTCAACCAAAGGCAGCTGAACCAGAAGTTGCTGATACGATTAAGATTGGTTTCTTTGGTGCGCTCTCAGGTGACCAGGCTGTCTGGGGACAGGCTGACCGTGACGGCCTTTTATTGACTGTTAATCAAATCAATGAGGCTGGCGGGGTTTTGGGAAAACAGCTTGAAGTTATTGCCTATGATGACAAAGGAGACCAGCTTGAATCTGTGAATGTGGTCAAGCGGTTAATTAATGAAGATAAAGTTTCTGCCATCATCGGATGCAACAGCTCTGGCCGCAATATCGCTGTTGCTCCCGTTACTGAAGAAGGCAAAGTGCCTATCATCAGCACCTTTGCAACGAACCCGCGCGTTACTGTTCCCGAAGAAGGGACTTTGATGAAATATACTTTCCGCGTATGCTTCATTGATCCTTATTCTGGTGATGTAACTGCGAAATTTGCCATGAATGACCTGGGCGCCAAGAAAGCAGCAGTTTTATATGAGATCAGCTCAGATTATTCTGTTGGTGTTCGCGATTTCTTTGTCAAATCCTGGGAAGATATGGGCGGTGAGATCGTTGCTGATGAAGCTTTCAAGACTGGCGATGTTGACTTCCGTCCCCAATTAACACGGATTAAAGAAGCTGATCCGGATGTCATTGTTATGCCTTTCCTGTATAAAGAGGTTGCTCTTTCAGCCAAGCAGGCGCGTGATCTTGGCATTACAGCTACTATGCTTGGCGGTGATGGATGGCCGTCATCTGCTTTGCTTGAAATGGCCGGCGAGGCTGTTGAAGGTTCTTACTTCATTAATCATGGTGACACCAATGCTCCTAACGTCCAGGCTTTCGCTCAGGCCTATAAAGAGGAATTCGATAAGGAAATTGAGATTAACTCCATTATGGCCCATGACGCGATGATGATGCTTCAAGCTGCAATTGAAAACGCTGGATCAAGCGACCCGGATGCGATCCGGGATGCACTGGAAGCCCTTGAGGGCTTAGAAGTATTTACTGGCACCATCACTGTAGATACAGAAACCCACAACCCAATTGGCAAGGCCGCCAGTATTATCAAGATCGAAAACAATGAGTTTGTATTTTTCAAACAATTTGACCCAATGGAATAGATCGATCTTGAATATTTACGGGGAAGGCATGAAGCCTTCCCCGTATTTGGCATTATTATCGATAGAATTGTAAAGGAGACTCTATTCAATGATTTTACAACAAATCATCAACGGACTCTCAATTGGAGCTGTGTATGCACTACTTGCCGTAGGGTATTCCCTCGTCTACAGTGTTCTCAACTTTTCTAACTTTGCGCATGGTGAAGTCCTTATGTTGGGATCGTACATAGGCTTCTTTTCATTAACACAACTGGGAGTTCCATTTGTAGTTGCAATTGTATTGTCCGTGGTCGGAACTGGCGTCATTGCAATTGTTTTAGAGAGGATAGGATACCGGCCTCTTCGTTTGCGATCTGCGCCTTTGCTTTATTTCATGATCTCGGCGATGGGTTTGTCAATTTTCCTGCAAAATCTCACAATTGTGACCATAGGGCCAAATTTCCGAACTTATCCGGATATCATTTCAACCGCTCCAATCACCATTGGTGATTTATACATCGGGCGACTCGATTTGATGATCTTTGGAATCACATTGCTCTCTTTATTGCTGCTAACCTGGTTCATCTATGGTACAAAAATGGGGAGTGGCATTAGAGCAGCTTCTTATAATATGCGAGTGGCGAGCTTGATGGGGATTAATCCTGACTTGGTTGTTGCGATCGTATTCTTACTTGCGGGCGCAACAGCTGGTGTTGGAGGTATGTTGTTTGGTATGAAGTATACCGTTTATCCATGGATGGGCACACTTACAATTAAAGCGTTTATTGCTGCAGTGGTGGGTGGGTTGGGAAGCCTGCCGGGAGCGGTGATTGGTGCATTTCTACTCGGAATTACGGAAACTTTTGCGGCAGCTTATGTTTCATCGGCATTTCGGGATTTGTTTTCCTTTGCCCTAATGATCTTAATTATTGTCATTCGCCCTGGTGGTTTGATGGGTGTGGTTAGCCAGGAAAAGGCTTAGGAAAGGAGATCACATGTCACCTTATCTACAAGGTATTCTCATTCTCGCAGGAATTAACGTGCTTGCCGTACTGGGGCTCTCCTTATTGACAGGGTTTACGGGTTCTTTTTGTTTTGGTCAAGCGGGCTTTCTTACTATTGGGGCATACGTTGCAACATTATTGACTATGGAACTGCATGTACCGTTCGCTGTTGCCCTGTTAGGTGGAGCGCTTTTCTCAGCTTTGGTTAGTATTCCTTTGGGCTTGCCAACTTTGAAGCTCAAGGGAGACTATTTCGCGATTGCCACATTGGGGTTCGCAGAAGCCACCCGTTTGATTGTAGAAAATCTCGAGAAGATTACTGGTGGTTCACGAGGAATTCCAGGTATTCCCACGAAAACATCTCTGCCAATTGTTCTTGTGCTTGCTGTGGTTGCATCGATCTGTATTCGGTTTTATGTGGTCTCTCGACATGGACGTAATTGTGTTGCAATCCGTGAGGATGAGACCGCCGCTCAGGCAATTGGGATTAACACCTTCCGTTATAAACAGATCTCTTTCTTTATCAATGCGGCGCTTGCTGGCTTAGCTGGAGGGCTTCTGTCACATTATGTGGGCTTTATCCAGCCTGCTATGTTTGGCATTCAGAAATCGACCGAATTAATCGTTATGGTTATTTTTGGCGGTATGCACTCGGTAACAGGTGCCATTCTGGCTGCGATTATTCTGACGGCCTTACCTGAAGTGCTGCGTGCAGCAGCTGCCTGGAGATTAGTTGCTTATGGTGCAGTTGTGGTGTTGATTATGGTTACCCGCCCTCAGGGGCTTTTAGGAAATTGGGAATTAAGCCGGGAATCCCTTATGGCAATCTGGAATGGACTGAAGTCTCGATTCTCAAAGAAAGCTGTTGGGGTGGATCATGGATAATGTTGTTCTTGACATTCAGAAGTTATCAAAAACCTTTGGTGGCGTCCAGGCAGTGAATAACTTTTCCCTTAAGATTCCAGAAGGTTCGCTCCAATCAATTATTGGTCCAAATGGGGCAGGAAAAACAACGATATTTAACCTGATTACTGGTATCTATAAACCCACAGAAGGGACGATCTCATTTAATAGTCGAAGAATTGATGGAATGGAGACCTTTAAGATCACTGAGATGGGAATCACACGTACTTTCCAGAATATCAGGCTCTTTTCTGAATTCAGTGTGCTGGATAATGTGAGAACAGCTTGCCATATGCGTTCCGATTATTCTGTCTTTGAAGGATTGATTCCAACTCCACGACGCAACCGTCAGGAACGTGCGGTGACGGATTATGCAATGAATCTTCTGAAGTTGGTTAATCTGGATGACAGGGCAAATGAATACGCTGATAATTTGCCTTATGGACATCAACGTCGTCTTGAAATTGCCCGGGCTTTAGCTCTTGAACCAAAACTCCTGTTACTTGATGAACCGGCTGCAGGTATGAACCCGGACGAAACTCAAAAACTGATAGAGTTCATTGCAGAAATTCGGACAAAGTTCAATTTGACAATTTTGCTGATTGAGCATCACATGGAAGTGGTAATGGGATTGGCTGATTACATTACGGTAATTGATTTTGGAAAGATCATTGCTACAGGCACACCGGTAGAAGTTCAGTCTAATCCTATTGTTATCGAAGCTTATTTAGGAGTAGGAGAGTAACATGAACTCTTTATTGGAAATAAAAGACTTGCATGTTTCCTACAATGGTATAAATGCATTGCGTGGTATTTCGCTGCATGTGGAAGAAGGTGAAATTGTCACCATCATTGGGGCAAATGGTGCAGGTAAATCTACTCTCCTTAACACGATCTCTGGTCTTGTTCATCCCAAGAGTGGGGAGATCAAGTATAAGGGAGAGTTGATATCAAAAAAGCCTCATAAAATTGTAAGCAAAGGAATAATTCAGGTGCCTGAAGGTAGACAAGTATTTGCTAACCTGACAACTTTGGGGAACCTGGGAATTGGCGCTTTCTTGCGAAAGGACAAAGATGCTATTGCTGAAGATATGGAATACGTGTTTTCAGTTTTCCCCCGTCTGAAAGAACGGGCATCTCAAATGGCGGGTTCCCTCAGCGGGGGGGAACAGCAAATGCTGGCAATTGGTCGTGGATTAATGTCTAAGCCAAAGGTCATGCTGTTGGATGAACCCTCTCTGGGTCTTGCCCCGATGCTTGTCAATGACATTTTCAGTGTGATTCGCAAGGTTAACAATGAAGGAAAAGGAACAACCATCTTACTGGTTGAACAAAATGCTCGTAAAGCACTTGCCGTTGCAAATCGAGCTTATGTTCTCGAAACGGGTGAAATAATTCGTGAAGGAGCGGGAATTAATTTATTAAACGATCCTTCAGTGCAGGAGGCATATCTGGGTGTAAAGCCCACGAATTTACAATAGAATTTTTTTGGTTCTCTGGGAATGGCCGTGACGAGTTGATATTCTACGCCAGTTATGGGGACAATCGCTGTCTTCGTCCCACATGTTGCGGTGGTTTCGCACGCGCCGCGGAAAACCACGGCGATTCTCAAAGAGCCTTTTCTTTTCCGTCAAATGAATCACGA
>JAIOTF010000253.1 GCA_021107195.1 Anaerolineaceae bacterium
AAATACAACAGCGCTATTTTCATCATATAGAGAATTGCTGACCAAAACCCGAGTACTCACAAACCAGGTTGCAAGAGCAAGGCCATTAAAGCGCAATCCCCTCACCATGGAGGGGATTGTTGTGCCGAAGGAGGGATTTGAACCCTCACGGGCGTAATGCCCACTACGCCCTGAACGTAGCGCGTCTGCCAGTTCCGCCACTTCGGCGCGAATACTGAAGGTATTTTAACGGATATTCGTTATTTGTCAACCTTTATCATGAAATGCCAGGCGTCTTCCTTCTGCCTCTTGCAGTATAACAACCGATTTGATCTCCATTTTAGTCAAAACAGGAACAGACCTTGCATAAAACCTGTACAATTGATTAAAGCTATATTTCTTGCACCATGCTATAATGAAATGAGTGATTCTTCACAGAATCAACCATTTCCTATTGATTGGCTGGAACAGGGAGGGGTATGAACACATTGATCCAAAAAGTTTTTATCATCTTGACGTCATCTCCCGAAAATCTCGTCTACCACCTTGTGTTGGTTTTTGCTATCATGGCTGCTTTGCAAGCAACCATGATCCTCCAGCGCAGAGGTAACAAACAACAATCCCGGCGACTGGTGCTGGGGCTGGCTGTATTGTTATTGGGACAGATCGCATTGTTTATTGCCAGCGCACTGACCTGGCAAGGGTTGGCTAATCCACAAATCTTCTTGCCGCCCCTCGATCGAGCGGTTACTACGATGAGCATCGTCTGGGCTGTCTGGCTTTGGGCATTCCCCAAGTCTAATCGCCTGGCAGATGCATTGACTGCCGTATTAAGCCTGGTGGTGATAATCTTTTTGGTCATCACTTTTGTGCTTTGGAACCAGCAGCCCCTTACTGGTGGTTTTAACATCTCCATTCTGGATACCGGTTGGAATATCCTGGGTGCATTCCTGGTCTTTTCAGGTCTGCTCGTCCTTGTTTTCCAACGCGGTGATGGGTGGGGAATAGGTGCAAGTTTCTTGCTGCTGCACCTGGCAGGTTTCTTGACCCACCTGATCTGGGCGAAAACCAGCGGAGATTACTCTGCTCCCATTCGTCTCGCCATGCTATGCGCATACCCCTTACTGCCCAGCCTGGTACAACATTTACAACCCGCACAAACCGAAACCCCGACTGACTCCTTCGTTGAAACACCAGAAGGTGTCCTTGAACCCATCACCACCACAATACCGCCCGAGGAACGCCGGCGCTATACTGCCGACCCGCGTTCCTCCTACACCTGGCTGCAGCTTGCTGCAGAAGAGCAGCCCAGCCACATACCCTATGCCATGGCCCGGGCAATTGCCCAATCGATGGTTTCTGATCTGTGCATTCTCGTCTCTTCTCCGCCCCACGGCATGATCAATTTCGAATCAGGATATGACTTGATCCAGGAAGAAGAGCTGGCCCCGGCAGCCATGCCCCAGAAAGACATGCCCGCCTTGCACGAAGCATTGAAACGGGACGAAACGCTGATCCTGAACAATGATTCCGAAGTGCCTGATCCTGGTCTGGAACTATTGGGGGCTACTTTGGGGCTGGATCGGCCCGGCAATCTCATGCTGATCCCCATTACCGGCAAGAATCTCAAAGCAAGCGGTATCATACTGATGTCACCCTATTCGAACCGGGAATGGACTGTCGATGACCAAACCTATCTGACAGGACTCGAGGAAATGATCTCCCGCATCCTGGAAAAATCGCTGCAAAGACCTGAAAAGGCAAAAGGCGATTCGGAGTTTCAGGAAGAATTGGCGATTACCCTCAGCAGTCTGTCTGCCATGCAGCATGAGATGGAAGAATCTCACATTAAGATCACTTCGCTCACCCAGGACCTGGAAGCTGCCAACGGTAATCAAGCAGCACTCGAACAAAAACTGGCAGAAAATGAAACCAATCAACAAACCTTACTGCTGGAATTGGAAGAATCCCGCCAGAATGCAGCAGCTCTGCAAGCTGAAATCGGGAAGATTGCCCAGGCAAAAGAAGAACAAAGTTCTGCTGAAAGCGTTGAAGTCAATAAAATACTGGAAAAACAAGACCAGCTCAAAGCATCACTCGAACAATTAAAGATCGAAAACGAAGGCCTGCGCCGCGATTTGGAAAGCGCACAGGCAGAGGGCCCTGAGCTTGACGAACAGTTCCGCGTGACGCTGGAAGAATCCGCACGGCTCAAGAATTCGCTGGCCGATGCAAATACCAAGATCTCCCAGCTTGAGAGCCAGGCCAATGGCCCGGCGCCGCTGTCAGCCAGCGATCAAAAGATGATCATTTCCCTCGGGCAGGAACTCCGTCAGCCGCTCGCTTCGATCATGGGCTATTCTGACCTGCTGCTTTCGGAAAAAACAGGCATCCTTGGCGCACTCCAGCACCGCTTGATGCTGCGGGTAAAACAATCCACCAAGCGCATGGATCAGCTCCTGGACAACGTCAATGCGATCATTAACCGCTCTGGCGACCGCGAAACTTCAGTGGTGGCGGTAGACTTCAACGCCATTGTCGACAAGACCATCGCTAAAGTGGGTAATGGGTTACGCGACAAAAACATCGCCCTGAATTTTGACCTGCCGGAGGATATTCCATCTGTGCATGTTGACGAAGATTCAATAGAACAGATCATTTTCTATCTGATGCAAAATGCGATCCTCGCAACACCAAAAGAAGGTTCGATCAGCTTGCACGTCAATATTGAAGACGAAGCTGACCAACCTCATTTCCTGATTCAAATTTCCGATTCAGGCGGCGGAATCGCCATAGAAGATCTGCCGCGCGTGTTTTCACGCACTTATCTGGAAGACCATCCGGAGATCAAAGGTCTCGGTGATCAAGGAGTCGGTTTATCCATCGCAAAAACTTTGACGGAAGTGCACCATGGCCGTATCTGGGTAGAAAGTGAAATGGGCGCCTCATCCACCTTCAGCGTTCTTTTCCCCTTCCG
>JAIOTF010000357.1 GCA_021107195.1 Anaerolineaceae bacterium
CATGGTGACGATAAAGAGCGCGTTGAAACAGTGTTGTGGTGGCTTTCCAATATTGCAGGGGAACGGCCAGCAGAAATCGCCAGTCTGTTACGTTCTTGGTGGGGCGGCGACACGGAGCGTGCAGATCGACTATTGAATTGGTTTGTTTTTGTAAGACGTAACAAACCTGATGATTATCTTCTCCAGTTATTTGAAGATGTAATCAATTCCCATCCCAACAATCTGTTCCAGGATCAGGGACGCGATCACATCATAATGCTGCTACACACATGGGGAGGAAAATCACCTGAGCGTTGTGGGCGGATCCTTCATTCGCTTTTCGAAGCTTGGTTTGAACTGAATCCCGGGCATAATCCGTTTGAACGCGACGAGTTTAAGGCGATTGACACCCACTCCCTTGCCGAGCTTTCAAAGAAAGCACCGCAAGCATTTTTGCATGGGACGACTGATGCTATAGTCCGTTCAATTGACATGGTGGTTGCAGAGGGTAACACAGGAGGAAACTGGTACAGTTTTAATTATAGAACCTACACGGGACATCGTTTCGGGTTTGATGAATTTCTGGGAATGTACCGTTTTGTTCTCAGGAAGGTTGTACAAAAAACTCCAGAAATTGCGATCAACTATCTTGACAAACTGGATCCCCATAAGCATCAATGTTTAATGCATTTGCATCTAGAGGCAATTCAAGCCAACCCAACTTATTTGGGGAATCGATTACCTGCGCTTGTTACCAACGAAATGATTTTTGATGCCGGTTGGCATGGAGCTGATTGGTTGTCGTTTGCCCATGCTTGCCACGAGGCATTCCCGCACTTAAGTTCTGGAGAGAAGAAGGTTCTTGAACAGGCTATTCTCGACCACACCCCGGAAATTGATCTCGCTATTCGCGTTCTTAAAGGAATCAATCAAAAGGGCGAAACAGAGCCCTTTTGGACAAAAAAGAGTATCATACACAACCTTAATCGCTCAGGATACGAACAATTGTGTATTCTCGAAACAATAGGTGATAAGTTGCTCAGTTCAGTTGCACTATCAAGACTGCATAAACTCCGCCGGAAATTTCCAAAAACAAAAATTGCGAAGCCAAATTACATAGAGGCGCATTGGGTTGGTTCACCCATCAAGCAGGCAAAATGTGACAGGATGAAAGACCATCATTGGTTGTCTGCAATTGAATGCTATAACAGCGATGAAGATACACGCTATGGTAGTGATTTTATAAATGGCGGGGCGAGACAGCTTGCTGTAGAACTACAGGAAGCTACCAAAAAAGACCCTGCACGGTTCTCGGATTTAAGTCTGAAAATCCCTGACACTGCTCATCACTCATACCTTGAACATATTTTATGGGGTTTGGCTGAGACAGAAGCATCTTCTGATGAATCGTTAGCTCAGGCTGTAAAACGTGCTCACCAGCATCCAGAGAAGCCTTTTGGCAGTGATATAGCTCGATTGATGAAGAAACATCCTCATATCGCTGGCGATTCTGAAATACTTGGAATATTGATTTGGTACGCCCTGAACGGAGAAGCCAATGAAAGTGAAAATTTAGATGGGAAGAATATAGAGCGCGAAACAATAACTATTGATTCGCTTATCCAACGAGGTGGAAGTCACATTCGCGGTATCAACGGTGCGCGTGGTCGGGCGTGGGAAAAATTAGGTTCTGTTTTGTGGCAAGTCCCAGAGGCAGAGAACCGAGTATGGGAAACAATTGAAATAGCTCTTGAGAAAGAAGCTTTGATCAATGTGCGCTGCTGTATGATGAAACCGCTGACGCCTTTATTCAATATGAACAAGGAGCGTTTTTCTGATTCAATTCGGAGGTTGATTATCCTTCCGGATGGTACGCCTCACCAATACGATGCGCTACGTCTTTCTCCTCTCATTACCCATACTGGTATTTACCTCTTCAGGTTTATTTTCCAATGGTTGCCAGAACTCGCTGATGAACTTGTCACAGAACTGTTAGAAAGCGGGGACGAAACAAAAAAACTAATAGGAGCATGGCTCGTATTCTGCGAAAGTTTCAGGAACGATGCATACATCAACAAATCCGACAAACTGGCTTCCGATAGCGTTGATCACCGAGGGCTTTTGGCTGCTGTTACGGGTGATGCAATAAATTGGGCTGAGAATAGACATCGTGCCGAAGCCCTTTTAAAAGAGTTTTTCTTTGATGAAGATGTACAGGTCCGCAAACATTCTGCAGATGCATTCAGAAATGTTCAAGCGGAAGAAGTTGAGTTGTATCAAGAGCTCGCGGCTGTGTTTTTGAAATCACCAGCTTTCGTGGATAATGGTTTCGCCGTTTTGCACATGCTGGAAGATGCTACTTGTGACGTGCTTGATCTTGTTATTGACGCGACTCAACAAGTTATCACAGATATTACGGAGAAACACGATCAACAAGGACGGCGCGGTACCGATGTGTATCAGCTCCAGGACCTTCTGAAACGCGAATACACATCATCTGAATCGAACGCGGAGGCGAGAGAAAAAATTCTTGATTTAATCGACCTTATGCTTTCTCGTGAAATTTACGGAGTGGATAGCATAGTAACCACCCATGACCGTTGGTAAAAAAACAAAGGTGTCGTCAATCTTGACAGGTTGTGTTGGGGACTTATCAATTTATTTTTCCTTCACACCGCGAAAGTTTAATGCATCTCTATACGCTCCAAGATCAAAGTCGTGGAAAGGAATTAATTATGAATAAAAGGGAAAAGCTCCCGATTGATTTTGTTTTTGGTACTC
>JAIOTF010000316.1 GCA_021107195.1 Anaerolineaceae bacterium
TTTAGTGGGGTGCTGTACAACAAGCTGTTCATTTGCAGCAGCGATGATCTTCATTCCCAGAGGAATTAACCGATCGACATTGCTTTGGCTTAATTCCATCTCAAGCTGATTTGTAGAGATCATTGCGAAGAAACCACCAGCATAGACAATATCAATCTGAATCGTACCTGATTCAGGCAATTCTAAAGTTTGGTCAGTTGCATAAACAAAACTGGGAACCATGTGAATGGAAACTGACCGTACTTCTTTACCGTTAAGGTGAGCTGTTGCCTCAACCACTCCTGCTGGCGTATCAATACATAATTTCGTTTCCGATCCGCTAACCTGTATCACGCCCGCCTCAATTAATGAGGTAACAGCACCGATAGTTCCATGACCGCATAGATAAGGATATCGCCGTGCATCCATATAAATCAGTCCAAACGAAGCTCCTTTGGTTACCGGCTCAGTTAATATAATGGATATCGTCTCTCGATTCCCGCGCGGCTCCCTGCATAGAAGCAAACGCACGTTGTCGTCATGATTTAATAGATATAACCGTTTTTCGTTGATCGTCCTGCCCGGAATTTGAGGGTAACCCATTATCAATCTTGTTGACTCTCCTGCAGTATGAGAATCTAAAGTAAGCCAGTTTTTTGTAAATAAGGATAGAAACTGACTTTCACTTACTTCAGAAAGCAAAGCTGTTTTCTTCATAATTTTGTTCGGGTTATTTGGAAACGAAAATGTGAAGTAATGTAGTAATTAAGTGAATAGTTAACAACTTGGTTCTCGGATGAATATAGCTCCTCTTCCATAAGGAGAAGAGCAGTCCCTTCCGGTACCTGCATTTCTTTAGCGAGTTTGGAATCTGCCTGTATAGCGTGAAGGGTGGTCTTTGCATAAGTTGGCGGGGCAGGCAGATGAGTGTTCAAGTAGTCCAGTACAGAACCAGTAAAGTCTGCTTGAAATTTTTCAAAGTCAACAATTGATGCCGGGACAACATCAAACATGTACGCCATAATGGAATTCGCAATCGATTGATTACGCGTAATGGTGATAGCGGGTGTTCCTTCTTTTATACCAAAATGAGTTGCTATAGCCAAATCGGCTGGTTGCCTTTTAAAAATAACGTGATCGGTTTTACACTCAAAACCCTTTTTCTTGGCGAGTGTAACCAGGCTTTCTAAAGTTTCTAAACCTGTATCCATGATTGGATTAAAATTTGTAATAAAGGTGCCCACGCCTTGGCGGCTTTCTATTCTGCCGCGTTCCTCAAGTGTTCTCAGGGCTTCTCGTAAAGTAGCACGAGACACCCCCAAAATTCGAGATAGTTCCGCTTCAGAAGGGAGTTTGTCGCCAGATTCAAAGTCGTCTAAGTAATGTTCTAATGCTTCTTGGACACGGACATACAGAGGGCGGGCGTCAAGACGAATTAATTTTTCGTTGCTTTGATCATCCATGAGACGGGGCACCTTCATAATCTACATAACGAGGGACATAACCGCTTTTTGAACGTGCAGGCGGTTCTCGGCCTCATCAAAGATGGCGGAGCGCCAGCCAAGACCTTCGGTCTTGTCCATAACATCGTTGTTGACTTCGTAGCCGCGGTCTGCGGGCAGACAGTGCATATAGATAGCCTTCTTCTCGCAGGTGTCCATGAGCTCGCTGGTGGTCTTCCAGGATTTGTAGGTGTCCATGATCTCCTGTGCTTTGTCGAAGTCATAGGTGCCAACGGGGGGCTGGAAGAGTTCAACTGGGCACCAGGCTTTCGGGTACACTACGTGCGCGCCCTTGAAGCCTTCTTCGAAGTCATTGGTGATCTTGAAGGATCCGCCAGCATCTTCAGCATAGGTTCCACACTGCTTGATGATATCGGGCGCCAGATCGAAGCCCTTCGGGTGTGCCAATGTTACGTTCATGCCCAGCATGCTGGCGTACAGGATCGCGGATTGCGGGACTGCACGGGGTTTGTGGACACTTGGGGAGTATGCCCAGGACATGGTGAAGTTGACGCCTGCAAAGCCGCCGAACTCCTCTTTCACGGTCAGCATGTCTGCCAGACCCTGGAAGGGGTGGTAGATGTCGTCTTCCATGTTGAGGACGGGCACATCAGACCATTTGGCGAATTCTTTCAACAGGGTATGTGTTCCACCGTATTCCCATTCAACGGGGTCGCCGTAGCAGCGGATGGCGATGGCGTTACCCATGCGGCTCAGAACGCGGGCTACATCGGAAACACGCTCAGTGCTGTAAGCAACTTCTTTACCCTCAAGGGCGGGGGTGTAAATCTTGTTGGGATCCAGGAAGTGGGCATGGCCGCCAAGCTGGGTCATACCGGCTTCGAAGGAGTTGCGGGTGCGCAGAGATTGGTTGTAGAACAACATGAACAGGGTCTTGGAGCGCAGCAGTTGATCATGGAAAACGCCCATGCCGTATTCGCGCTTCAGTTCTTCAGCAACCTCAAGGACAGTTTTGATTTCTTGTGGAGTGAAATCAGTTTCTGCCAGAAAATCACGACCCTTAAAACCTTTTGTCTTCATTTAAAACAAGCCTCCATTTGTGTTGAATAATGTTTTGTTGAAACTAATTAGAAATAGTTTCATGCATCTGACGATGATCTGATAACAAAACCCTGCTAAAAACCTCCGGATGATTATGAAAACCATCCTGCAAAACCAAAGGCAATTTGCTGACAAATTGCTCCACTCGTTGACTTTAATTGTGATGCTGCTTCTCGCCTCTTTTTCCAACATATCCGGAGAGCATATTCCAGTGTTAGAAAAGGTATAGTGATCCAATCAAAAATAACACTAACGGCCCCCGGAATTAAATGAATTCCGGGTGATTAAAACTCTGCTTTGAATATTAGATGGAGAAAAGCTTTAGATTTATTAGTAATTTGGGACATCCTTCATTGAGCAGCCTTTTTTTGCGTCAAGTACCAACAACAGTTGACTACTATTTAGGGACAAGCCACCAATAAATTTGTCGATGTATCACATTCAAACTATTTTCTTTAGTTTCTGACGATCATCAGTCCTTAGATGTCAGACGACTTCATCACATGTAATTACAATAATGATTTAAAGAAAAAAAATCAAGAATATTTTGTACTAAAATGACATTTATCGAGCATATTAGGATTAATGTAATATAATAAATCTCATATTAATTATCGTGTTTTGCTATTATTTTTGTTGGTAACGTTAGTTTAAAATCGTCTATCGCTTCTCAAATAGTGTAAATAACGGAAAAGAAAATGAAACAAAAAATTGGTTCCATTGCCCTGGTAGTACGGGATTACGATGAGGCGCTTGCCTTTTATACCCAAAAGCTGCGCTTCACGCTGATCGAGGACACGGACCTGGGCGAAGGCAAGCGCTGGGTGCTGGTCGCGCCGCCCGGTTCCAGCGAGACTTGCCTGCTGCTGACGCAGGCTGCGTCCCCCGGGCAGGAAGCCCGCATCGGAGACCAGACCGGCGGCAGCGTGTTCCTCATCCTGCACACGGATGATTTCTGGCGCGACCATGCCGGGATGCAGGCACAGGGTGTGCATTTTTGCGAAGAGCCGCGCTCGGAAGCATACGGCACGGTGGCAGTTTTTGAAGACCTGTACGGCAATAAATGGGATCTGCTGGAATTGAAAGGATAGCGGCCGATGCGCAGTTTGCACGTTGATGATTATAACCACGATGACTATGCCGATAAGTATGACGAGGACGTGCTGCATGAGGATAATCCGATCCGGGAGGGGTATCATGCGCTGCTGGATTGGGGCATTCAGACGGCTGATGTTGGCAAGGGATCACGCGTGCTTGAGCTTGGTTCGGGCACAGGCAATCTGACGGCGCGCATCCCGGCGGTCTGCCGCGAGGTAGTGTGCGTGGACATCTCGCAGGACATGGAAGAGATCGCCCGCCCGAAGGTGGCCCACCTGCCGCAGCGCAGTTTCATTGCCGAGGATATCCTGCATGTGTTTGATCGCCCGCTTGGGCGCTTTGATTGCATCCTGAGCATGTACACTGTGCATCACCTGATCGAAAGCGAGAAACGGCTGCTTTTTCATCGCGTGTGGGAGCATCTCGTCCCCGGCGGGAAGGCTGTCTTTGGCGATTTGATGCTGGAGAATCCCGGTCAGCGGGAAAGTAAAATGGCACTGTACCGCGAAGCCGGAGAGGATGAGACGGTGGAAAGCATCGCGGAAGAATTCTTCTGGCTGCTGGATGAGGCTGTTGAGTATTTGGAGACGATTGGTTTTGTGGTGACGGTGAAACGCTTTTCGGACCTGTCTTTTGGGGTGTTGGCGGAGAAGCCGGGCGGTACGGTCTGAGCCTGCACTCCCTGGCACCGCCTCTAGGGCAGGTGATGATCCTCCCGTGGGTGATGGGGGCAGGTTGGCTCATCCGGAGATTTTTCCGGAGTCAATGGTCCGTGATAAACTTGTGAAAATATATATACTGAAACCATGGATACAATCGATTTACCGGATTCAGGGTAACTACTCAGCCTCCCCAGGAAATGTCACTGCGAGAAGCACGCTTTTGCGACGTGGCAGTCGCCCTCACTGTCGTGGAGATTGCTCATCTGCACTTGTCACCGCAGGTGTATACATGCTCCGAAGGCAGTGCTGGGGAGTGTCGGCGATAAAGCTGCAAAGACACGCCTGAATAGTTGCGATTTAGGAATGGAGATGGATATGAGAAGGATCATTGTTGATACCGATACAGCCTCGGATGATGCCGTGGCTTTGATCATGGCTTTGCGCGAGCCGGAGGTCAGGGTGGAGGCGATTACAGTCGTGGCAGGGAATCTTCCACTGGACCTGGCAGTCAGGAATGCATTGATTTCGGTGGAAAGAGCGGAAACTTATCACCCTCCCGTTTACCGGGGGATGGCTAAACCGCTGCTGCGTGATCTGCTCACCTCGGAGCTTGTACATGGCGAGGACGGCATGGGCAATATGAACTTGCCGGAGCCGGAAATCGCGGTGGAAGAAGAACATGCAGTGGATGCACTGCTGCGGATCATTGAGGAGAATCCACATGAATTGGAATTGGTCACGCTGGGACCATTGACCAACATTGCTATGTGCTGCCTGAAAGCGCCTGAAACGATGCGTAAGTTGAAACGGATCACGATCATGGGCGGGGCGGGGCTCGGTTCCGGCAATGCTACCCCGGTGGCAGAGTACAACGTGTATGTGGATGCCGAGGCGATGAGTATTGTGATCAATGCCGGCGTGCCGTTGTTGATCGTTGGTTGGGATGTCGGCATAGAAGCGGCGTTTATCACGGATGAGGACATTGCCGTCTTGATGAATAGCGGATCCAAAATCGCCGAATTTTGTGTGCGCTGCAATCAATCTTTGTATGAATTTGTTTTCAA
>JAIOTF010000263.1 GCA_021107195.1 Anaerolineaceae bacterium
GGGGAAGGGAACGGCGTCAGCGTATTGCTTTACAGAACCGGAGAAGTGTTGTACAATAACCACGTTTTGGGGACACCTCCCTCTTCGTGGTCGGGCTCGCAAATCTCGGGACACGACGGGAGGTGTCGTCCTTTCTGGTCGAGATGTATGCTTCCAGCAAACAGCGTGCCATTATCCCCGTTTCTGTTTATCCCGTCAAGTTCAGTTGTGGTTATGACTCCCTTCTACCTCTCTCTTGCCGTTCATCCAATATGGCCGCTCACTCTAGATTGATGATTGGCTCTGGAGGCCCAACTATTCAATTTGGCCGAGTTTGGCCCTATTTTAATCAAAGAAAGTGGCCTATAACAGTATAGTAACAGGCTTATGCGCGTATCGTTAGCCCGCTGAGTTACCGAGAGGTCATAATGACTAGAAGTGAAATGAAAAGACCGTTTTTATTTTTATGCTTGGTTTTAAGCATTACCAGTATGTTTATTTCGAGTTGCAAGCAATCAGTTGATAATCAAACATCAGATGTCTTAGCGGTTGAATTTGTTGATGTGCCGGGAGACGGGGAAAATATTGAGCCTTTTAAAATGGCAAAAACAGAGATAACCAATCAGCAGTATGTGGATTTTTTAAATGCTGCATTACGTGAAAATATGATTACTGTTGGTTCGGCAACAGGAGCCTCTAGCTGGATAGTTCTTGATGTAGATGGAAATCAAATGCTAAATATATTGGGCATCCGAGTAATAAAAGACCATGATAGAGATGGAATATATGAACTGTGGGAGATGGAAAACCCATTAAACAGGTCAATGATTGAATATAATAGCGATAAGGAAATGTTCAACGTCGTGAACCCCAAAGACGTTAATTGGAATATCTATTTTGATGATTCTCTTTATCCGAATGTTATAGATCAAATAACCGATTGGTGTGAATTTCATGAGTTTTGGCCCGATGGTGTAACGCATGAAGGCAGAGAAGTTATTGTTTTCAGCAAAGATATTTATAGTACTGATGGAAGCGTTAAAGACAATATAACTTTTGCAGGTCATCTGGATACAGATTGTGAATTACCCACCCTTGAAGAAGTTAAAAACTGGCCCGTTAATCATATTCAATACTATGGTGCAAAAGGATTTGCTGATTTCTATGAGTATGAGTTGCCAAGTCTGCAAGAGTTTCAGTGGGCTGGAAAAGGTGGGCATGAAGATTGGGTATATGCAACAGATGATGGCACTATAAATATGGATAATGTAGTTTATAACGGAGGCTATGATCGCAGTACAGGAAAACATAAAGGACATCCTCAACCCGTTGCCACATTTGCGTCAAATCCTTATGGTGTCTACGATGTATCAGGAAATGCTGCTGAATGGACAAGAACAGAAAGCTCTGAGCCAAATAATTGCAGACAAAATCCAGCAGATCGCGGAAGTAGTGGTGGAGATTCTGTGCCTACAATGCTCAGAATTGATGGAGCATGGCCCAGACCAGACATGATGTGTAAAATTAGTGATTGTATTGTTACAGAAATAAACCGAGGAAACGATCATTTTGGATTTAGAATTGTAAAAAGAGAGTAAAACCTTGCAAAGAGCCGCCCAACCCCGCGTTAAGCTGACCCGCCTTCGGCTCTGGGTGGGCGGCGCGATTTTTTATGATTTGGTCATGAGCAAAAGATGGTTCTGGTTAAAAACGCCGAGCGCCTGAATAAACCGTTGGGCTGCACGATTGGATAGAAATGGAAAAATCCAAACAAACAATAAATAGAGAAGAAGGTACAACAGATGCAGAAAGGTTCCTCAAAAATCTCTGTGATCATACATTCTTGTCTTTATGGAGTTATTCGAATATTTATCGAGATCAAGGGAAAACTGAACAAAATGCACAAGGTAAAGAAATTTGTGATCTGATAGTTGTATTTGAAAACCACATCATTCTTTTTTCTGATAAAGATTGTAAATTTCCTGAAACAGGCAATTTAGAAGTTGATTGGACAAGATGGTATAAAAAAGCTATTGAAAGATCGGCAAAACAAATATGGGGTGCCGAAAGATGGATAAAGGAATTTCCAGAAAGGCTATTTTTAGATCGTGCTTGTACACAACCATTTCCTCTGGAAATACCTGATCCGGGCCAAGTAAAATTCCATCGCATCGTAGTTGCACATGCTGTATCTGAAAGATGTAAAGCGTTTTTTGGTGGGAGTGGAAGCTTAATGATTACACCGAGTATTAAAGACGCGGAGCACAAATTAAAATTTTTTAAAGGTGGTCAACCTTTTACTATTGGGCAAATTTCCAGCAAAAAAGGATATGCTCATGTTCTAGATGACACTTCATTAAAAGTCGTATTAAAAACTTTAGATACAGTCACAGATTTCGTAAATTATTTGTCTAAAAAGGAGAAATTTATCACGAGCGGGAAATTGATATCTGCTGCAGGTGAGGATGATCTTTTAGCATTTTATTTTGAAAAACTGGATGAAAATGGCGAACATGATTTTATTATCCCGCCTGATATTGACGGAATAGCAATTGACGAAGGATTTTGGGATCATTTTGTAAATAGTCCAGAAAGAAAGGTGCAAATTGAAGCAGACGAAATAAGCTATTCTTGGGATGGATTAATTGAGACTTTCAGCAAACATATTCTCGAAAATACCCAATACTACACAACTTCAAGCGAAATAAAGGATTCTGAAAAAAGTATTCGATTTCTTGCCCGAGAACCACGGACAAGAAGACGGCTTTTGGCAAAGTCATTGTTAGAAATGATTGGCAAGTCAAAGAAAAACCAAAAATTAACCAGAGTAATGTTGCCGTCTAGGGCGGGGGATCCATACTATGTCTTTTTATTACTTCCGCACTTAGTAGGAATACCTATTTCGGAATACAGAGAAGTAAGAAGAAAACTATTGGAAGCGTATTGTCTGGTTACAAGACATATATACCCTGATGCCAAAGATATTGTAGGGATTGCTACAGAAAGCGGGAGGGGGGTATATGGGTCTGAAGATGCTTTATATTTCGATGGAAGAAATTGGAATGATGAATCTCGAAGAGAAGCCGAGCGTTTACAGGAAGATTTGGGCTTGCTCGTTGATACAAAAATATTCAAAGATAAAGAAAAAGAATTTCCAATATGATTGAACGGCCCAACCCCGCGTTAAGCTGACCCGCCTTCGGCTCAGTGGCAGCCCCGCCACGTAGCCTTACGCCATCGTTAGATGGCTTCTTTCCAAGAATAAACAAAACCTCCCGCACGATCCTGTGCAGGAGGTTGATATATAAACGACAGCAAACCGGTTTAGGTGCCTTCCTGCCAGGAACTGAGGTATGCGACCTGAGCGGGGGTCAAAACATCGATACCGATGTGCATGGCTTTGAGTTTCAGATCAGCGATCGAGAGATCGATGTCTTCCGGTACAGAATAAACTTTGTTGCCCAATTCTTTACCGTTCTTATACAGATACTCGGCAACGAGGGCCTGGTTGGCAAAGGACATGTCCATCACTGAGGCGGGGTGGCCTTCAGCAGCGGCCAGGTTCAACAGGCGGCCTTCGGCAAGAATATGGATCTGGCGGCCATCGGGCAGGTCATACTGTTCCACGAAGGGGCGCACGCGGCGTTTGGCAACGGCCATTTCCTCGAGGGCGGGGATATTAATTTCAACATTGAAGTGGCCGGAATTACCGACCAGAGCGCCGTCTTTCATGATTTCAAAATGATGGCGGTCGATCACATCCTTGTCACCGGTGAGGGTGATGAAAAAATCACCAATCGGGGCAGCTTCGATCATCGGCATCACGCGGAAACCATCCATAACAGCTTCCAGAGCCTTCAACGCATCGATTTCGGTCACGACCACATTGGCGCCCATGCCGCGGGCGCGCATGGCGAGGCCGCGGCCGCACCAGCCGTAACCGGCAACCACAAAGGTCTTGCCAGCCAGGAGGATGTTGGTGGCGCGGATGATACCGTCAATGGTGGATTGACCCGTCCCATAGCGATTATCGAAAAGATGCTTGGTCATGGCGTCATTGACAGCCACAACGGGGAATTCAAGGGCGCCATCTGCGGCCATAGCCTTCATGCGGATCACGCCGGTGGTGGTCTCTTCCATACTGCCGATCATGCCGGGAATCAGCTCGCGGCGGCTGCGGTGCATGGTGGAAACCAGGTCGGCACCGTCATCCATGGTGATCTGCGGCTTGTGGTCCAAAGCCATGTTGAGGTTCTTGTAATACACGTCATTGTCTTCGCCCTTGATGGCGAACACGGGAATCTCATCATGAGAGACGAGGGAAGCGGCCACATCATCCTGGGTGGACAACGGGTTGGAAGCGGTCAATACCACGTCAGCGCCGCCTGCTTGCAGGGTACGCATCAGGTTAGCGGTTTCGGTAGTAACATGCAAACAGCAAGAAACGCGCACACCTTCCAGCGGCCGCTCTTTGGCAAAACGCTCGCGCACCTGGCGGAGCACAGGCATTTCACGCTCGGCCCACTTAATGCGGCGTCGGCCGCCTTCGGCCATTCCGAGATCTTTTACAACATAGGTATCCATCTGTTTTTCCTCCAAAGGATTTTAATTTATCAAAATGATGTGGACTGCCTGTAACCTGAACTCAGGCCAGCAGCCCATCCAGGGCGCCCTGATCGTCGAAATGCTGGCGATAGCGCGCTACAAATTCTGCTTTTGTATACTTGTGCGACTGCGGCCCATTATGCTCCAGGCAGTAGGTGGCCGCCAAAGCGCCCATGCGCCCGCAAACGCCCCAATCTGCACCCAAACGATAACCGGTCAGGAAACCGCCGCGGAAAGCGTCTCCCACGCCCGTGGGATCTGCAATGCGATCCGGTTCTACAACCGGGGTATGGATCTTTTCACCGTTGGCATATATATATGCCCCGTCGGCACCATGTGTGATAACCATAAAGCCCACACAGCCCAGCAGTTCTTCTTCTGTCGTGCCGGTGTGCTTCCGGATCAATTCATATTCATAATCATTCAGGAAGAGGGATGCCGCCTGCTGAACGCCGTTCACCATCTGCTGCGCATCCATGCGTGCCAGTTGCTGGCTGGGATCATACAGATAAGGGATGGCGTCTTCCTTGCATTCATCTACATAACGCTGCATGGCGTCCGGGTCATTGGCCGAGATAACGACCAGGTCCGGGCGGCCGGTGGGCAAATTGCGCAGAGAGAGGTCTTTGGCATCCGCCATCGCGCCGGAATAAAAACTGGCAATCTGCGCATTGGAAAGATCGGTATTGGCAAAGAAAGAGGCCGTGTTCTTGCCCTTGATGACCGGCGTCAGGCTGGTATCCACGCCGCTGTTTTCCAGCCACTCGCGGTATTCGCCGAAATCCTCGCCAACTGTTGCCATCAAATGGGGTGTGCCGCCCAGCAGAGCGAGTGTGTAAGCAATGTTGGGGGCTGTGCCGCCGCGGCGCTTGACCATCTCATCCACCAGGAATGAGAGGCTGATGCGGTCCAGCCGGTCGGCCATTAAGTGATCCTTGAAATAACCGGGGAATTTCATCAGATAATCGTAGGCTACAGAGCCTGTGCAGACAATATTCATATTCAATCCTCTGCTATTCAGCAGTTCTCCTCGCTTGTTCAAGGTTGGCTTCAAATGGATGACGGATCACCCCGTATTCTGTGATCCAGCCGCTGAGCAGATGCTGCGGGGTCACATCAAAAGCCGGGTTACGCGCCAAGGCGCCAGCAGGGACTGCCGGCTGGCCTTTGAGCTGAATCCCGAGCACTTCACTTGCATCCCGCTCTTCAATCGGGATCAAACCGCCATTTGCGAGAGAAAGATCCACCGTTGAAAACGGGAAAACAGAATAAACCGGCACCTGATTGGTATGTGCCGCCAGGGCGAGCATGTAGGAACCAATCTTGTTTGCCACATCCCCGTTGGCCGCAACACGGTCGGCGCCAAAGAAGACTTTCTGCGCCTGCCCGCTGTGCAAAAAATGACCCGCCGCGCCGTCAGCAATAATGTGGAAGGGAACGCCGTACTGCTGCAATTCCCAGGCCGTGAGGCGCGCACCTTGCAGCCGCGGGCGGGTCTCATCCACCAGCACCTGAATGTGTTTGCCTTGTTCATGAGCCATGCGGATGCAGCCCAGGGCTGTTCCCCAATCCACGGTTGCCAGTGCGCCAGTGTTGCAATGATGAATGATGGTGTCGCCGTCTTCGATCAACGATGCCCCATGCTCGGACATGCGCTTGTTGATCGCCACATCTTCTTCGGCCATGGCGATTGCCTCGGCTTCAAGCCGCTCACAAAGCTGGGCGGTGGCATCTGTCGAAACATTGGCTATACGCATAATGCGCGTCAGCGCCCACGGCAAATTGACGGCTGTCGGGCGGGAAGCATTCAATTCCCGCGCGGCCTCCTGCAATTCAGCACGCAAGCCGGCCACATCGGCGGCCTGGGCGCGATAAGCGGCCATCACCATGCCAAAGGCAGCCGTGATACCAATGATCGGCGCGCCGCGTGTGACCATCGTTCGGATCGCTTCAGCAGTCTGGTGTTGATCTTCACAAACCACCATCGTTACTTCACCGGGTAGTTTTCGCTGATCAAGAAGCTGCAGTGTCTTTTGTTTCTGATTCCACTCTATTGCACGCATGGGGTTTCCTCACACAAAAACGCGCCCTCTTTCTAATCGAGAGAGCGCCACGATTGCGACGATTAAAGTTTAACATGCAATCGCCGAATTGTCAAAGAAAATGGAAGGGAGCGGGGATTGGGGATCAGTGAATCAGGGATTATTGACATACGCATAAATAGGTTAATAACCAAAGCCATGTACGCGGAAACAACAATCAAAAAAAGACTCCAGTGTAAGGGCTGTCAGTGTCCAGTACTGTGCTGGAGAGCGTCCGCCCAAATCTCATTTTGATTAAACCAATGATTTATGAAGTAATGTCAATCTTGGTATACAGATTTCCCATCAATCTGATTAAGAATACCCGGTTCCGGGGCAATCCCCCCCGCTGCTTCGCAGCTCCCCCCCTTTGGCAAGGGGGGCAAGGAAATTAAACCGACTTATCTGAACCTCAATAGGAAAAACCACCCCTTGGAAAGGTTGGATCATTCATCAGGCGGTTTGCACGGCTTCACTATCAAAAATAGCCTCGTCCAGCAATTCAATCCTTTTCAAGGTTGGTTCAAAAGCACAAGAAATGAAGGGAAATAATTCAATTCTTTGTACGGGCAAGGCGTGCCTTGCCCCAACGAACCCCATCTCAATTCCTCTATGCCCGGAAGACTTTCCTCATTCCACCGTTGCATACATCAGATCCTGGTTGATCACATCCTGGAAGCTGAGATGAGGATTACCCTGTGAATCCAGCCCCAGTGAGGCACCCATGCCATAATTCCCATTAACATTGACAGAAGAAACGGCCCAGCCGTCGGGGGTCTGGAAAGCATAACGCAGGGCTCTTTGCTTGCCATCGTAATAAGCAACATGCGGGCGGCCTTCGCCGTCCAGAACCAGAGAAGTGCTTTTGAAATAATGACCGCCGCGATCGATAACTTCGATGGTCCACTGCCCGCCATCGAGGTGGGCAATTTTCAGACTGGCGGCGTCATCACCAATATAGCTGAGGTAGATTTGCCCGTCAACTGACCTTGCCAGCGAGGGGTAGAGCTCCACCTCACCCACATGATCCAGGATGCGGGTGTGCCATTTGCCGCCCATTTTCCAGGCCAGCTTCAAATCCTGGTTGCTGAAGTCATAGTACGCAATCAAAGGCCGCCGGCGGTCATCCAGGATGATCGAGGTGTAGCCGCCTACATCCCCGGCGCTGTCGACCACTTCGGTCACCCAGAGACTGCGTTTGAGAGTCGCATATTTCAGGTCGTATTCAAGCCAATCATAATAACTGGCGTGGGGAATGTCTTTCTTGCCCAGGGCGAGCGAGGTATACCAGCCTGTCCAATCACCGTAGTCATGCACTTCGATCCAGTCCACCAGCCAGCTTCCATCTTCAATCTGTTGGGCGTATTTCACCGAAGGCAGCCCCCAGAAGGTAGCCCGCGGCAGATCATTGTCTGCCAGCTTGAGCGAGGGGTGAACACCGGTATCAATAGCTTCTTCAACGACCGAAAACTGCCATCGCCCCCCATCCCGCAAGGCATAGCGCAAGGCATCCTGCGAATCGTTCTCATAAATGAGATGCACCCTGTCCCGGGAATCTACAGCCAGTGAAGTCATCTCACCCAGACGGGTGGATTGAAAGACCATCCGTGAATGGTATTGCCCTTCCGGTGAGCGGCAACTAACCTTGAGCCGGTTGTCTGAGGCATGACGGTAGGCAAAATAGGGGTTGCCTTCGCTGTCCAGGGCGATGGTGGCGAACAATCCCACCAGGTCGCGCTCGCCAACCGAGACCTTCTCTTTGATCCATTCTCCATTCTCTTTATGCAAATAGAATACTTCGGAGCCATCCACCCGCCGGTAATAGGCAATATGCGGCTGATCGCTTGAGTCCAGCGCAAGGGAAGCAAACTCACCGGTATTCCCGACATCGGTTAAGGTGTTGATCTGAAAAGCCTCCGCGTCTGCATCCCACACAGCATACTTCAAACGGGTATTTTCAATGTCATAATAGGCAATATGCGGGCTGCCGGCACTGTCCAGCGCCAGAGACGCATACTGTCCAACCCGGCCAGTTTCATCCACGATAACTGTTTGCCAGCCATCTTCATCCTGCCAGGCATATTTCAGAATTTCAGAACCTTGATCGAAATAGGCCACCCTGGGGCTGCCCTGAGCGTCAATGAGCAGGGAAGAATCTGCACCGGCTCCGGGATTGTTGTCAATGACTTCGATCATCCACTGTGCATCCTGCAGAGATGCGAACTTCAATACCTGCCGGTCATAATCGTAAAACGTAATATACGGTTTCTGGTCTGCGTCCAGAGCAATCGAGGGCGCGCCGCCGTTTCCAAAATATTGCAGGGTGCGATCCGTATCGGAGTTTGCTTCAGCAACAACCTGGACTTTCCAGCCAGCAGCGCCCTGCCGGGCATACTTCAGGCGGCCATTGATCTGATCGTAATAGGCAATATGTGCCCAACCATCAGGGCCAAAGGCCAGAGAAGCGAAAATGCCTACGCCGAAGTCACCATCAACTGTCTCGTGTGACCAACTGCTGCCATCGTAACAGGAATAATACAGGTGATCATTGCCATACACCGTGCAAGGCTCGCCCGGCGCGCGCAAACGCAGATAACCGCGGCCGAGATACTTGAAGTAAGCGGGCGCATCCAGGCGGGAAATGGTCCAGTTCAACTGCGGAGCATCCACAAATTGGGTGTCTTCTACTACGACCACTGGACTGTCATAGCCGGCATCCGCTGCCGCACAGCCCGATAAGATCAGAGCAAAAATGACCAGTGATAACAACCAGAAAGCAAAGGAACGATGTTTCATCGGTTCTCCACGGGGCGGCACTTATTTTTGGGAATTATCGATTACTAACGTATTGTAAATGTATTTTCATCATTTGTGGAAGTGAGTATTGGGCAGAGACATCTGCCCTTACACGGAAGTCTTTATTTGTTTGTTGTCTTCGCACCTAACTTTGATTATTAACCAATTTATGCGAACCTCAATAATCCCTATGCCACTTTTTCCTCTGCTTGACACTTTGCCTGGTTTCCGGTATAAGGTTTTTATGTCAAAGAGAATTCTAAGCTTGATCCTGATCGTCGTCATTGGCGCTGGCTGTCTCCCTGCGGGCAGCCAGGAGGCTCAAACAACAGCTACCGCAGCCAAAGTGGAAACCATCAAAGCATACACGCCAACACCGCCGCCTTCCCCCAGCCCGACCCCAACCCCGCTGCCGGCTGTACGCATCGCCGCGGCCGAGGAGTTCATTTTTTACGGCGATTATGACCAGGCGCTGAGCAGCTATGAAGCTGCATTGAACGCCGCCACAGACGCAGGAACCCAGGCCGCAGCACTGAGCGGGATAGGCCGCGCACAATATTTACGCGGCGAGTATGCGGAAGCCGTGCAAGCATTGGCAACAGTTGCCGAAAACTATCCTGATAGTCCGCTGCTATCCGTGACCTATTTCTTCCTGGCTCAGGCCTATGCAGCCCTGGGAAGCTACGCCCCCGCTGCAAAAGCCTATGAAAACAGTCGTCTGTCCCAGCCCGGCGTATTGGATGCCGACCTGTATGAATGGCAGGGAGACGCACTCGCACAGGCCGGGGATCACGCTGCGGCGATTGACGCCTATCAGGCAGCTATCGACAACGGTACGGTGACAAATACCAGCCTGCTGCAAATCAAAATCGCTGGCGCATACCATGCCATGGGAGATGCGATCAACGCCCTGCGCATTTATCTCTCTGTTTATGATACGACGAACAATGATTATCTCCGCGCGCAGATGAACTTCCTCGCCGGGCAGGCATACACCAAGCTGGGGCTGCCTGAACAGGCACACGCCCGCTATCAAGACTCGGTGATCAATTATCCCCGTTCCTATGATAGCTACTCCGGATTGGAGGAACTGGTCAATGCCGGAATCACAGTGGATGAATATCAGACCGGACGGGTATATTATTACGCCCATCAATACGGACTGGCGTTCGACGCCTTCACCCGTTTCATGAAGGCCAACCCCGACCATGACGGCTCAGCCCTGCACTACACCGCACTGTGCCTGCGGGAGATGGGACGCACAGAAGAAGCTGTGGCCGATTGGAATAAACTGATCAATTCTTACCAGGGCAGTCCCTTCTGGGCAGACGCATGGGATGAAAAAGCTTATACAGAATGGATCTACTTCAACCGGCCCAAGCAAGCCGCCGAAACCTATCTGGATTATGCTGCCCGTTATCCATCTGCGGCAGAATCGCCGGGTTTTCTCTATGAAGCTGGTCGTATTCTGGAATATGAAGGACTGCTGGAAGAAGCCGCAGCTATCTGGGTACGTCTGATCGATGAATACCCGTCAAATGAGCTCAGCTACCGCGCGTTGTTTCAGGCCGGCATCATCAATTACCGCATCCAGACATACGATGTGGCCCAGGTGCTCTTCCAACGGGCGATGGTACTCAGTGTATCGAATGCAGACCAGGCTGCTGCATACCTGTGGATCGGCAAGACCCAGCAAGCCCTGGGCGACCAGGCTGCTGCCAATGCCTCCTGGGAACAAGCCGCCCAGCGCGACCTCACCGGTTATTACAGTGAGCGTGCCCGCCAACTCTTGAATGGCGAAGTACCTTTCGAGAGCAGTCCTGTACTTGATCTGGAAATCGACTGGGAGAATGAACATCGTCTGGCAGAGATGTGGGTGCGCAACACATTTGAAATCCCTGTGGAGACCAACCTGAAAGACCTAGATTCGCTGGCCGCCAACCCCACTTTGATCCGCGGACGAGCCCTATGGGAATTAGGTCTGTATACGCAGGCCAACCAGGAATTTGAAACGCTGAGACTTGCGTTACAGCAAGATGCCGTGAACAGCTTTCGCCTGTTAAACTACCTGGTGAAGATCGGCGCCTACCGGCCGGCGATCTTCACCAGCCGTCAGATCCTCGATCTGGCCGGGATGGACGACGCCACGACTTTCACCGCTCCGGACTATTTCAATCACATCCGCTTCGGTATCTATTTCAACGACCTTGTCCTGCAAGCTGCCGAAGAAGAGAAACTTGATCCACTCTTCCTGTTTGCGGCAATTCGCCAGGAAAGTCTGTTTGATGTGGGCGTTACCTCTTCAGCCGGGGCGCGTGGTTTGATGCAGATCATGCCGGCCACCGGAGAAGAGCTGGCTGCAGACCTCAACTGGCCGCCCTACTACACCGTGGAAGACCTCTTCCGGCCCAATGTCAGCATCCAATTGGGCGCACATTACCTGGGGCGGATGAAGCGTTATTTTGACGGAGACCTGGTACTGGCCCTTGCAGGCTATAACGGCGGACCCGGCAATGCGCAAACCTGGCGGGAGCTTGCCAATGAAGACCCCGACCTGTTTCTGGAAGTGATCCGCTTCAGTGAAACACGATTGTATGTCACCCAAATCGCTGATTTTTATAATATATACAAACGCCTTTATGCGCCCGAATAATAGGAGCCTTGCGGATGGACGGACTTGTTTCTCTCTTGCCTGAACCTTACTATGATCGCGTTGAAAAAATCTGGCAGGAGCTGGAAACGCGTTTTGGTCTGACAGGCATTCAAGTAACCCCGTACCCGCATTTTTCCTGGCAAATCGGCGAAGATTATTCGATGGATCTGCTGGCCGAAGCAGCCCGGGAAGTGGGAGCAGCCACGCCGCCTCTGCCGGTTACAACCGCTGGTCTGGGGTTATTCACCGGGGCGAATCCCGTCATCTACATCTCTGTGGTCAAAACCCCTGCCCTGGTTGCTGTTCACCGCCTGATCTGGCAGCGTTTTGAACATGTATGCCAGGGGGTTAGCCCTTTATACAGCCCCGACTTGTGGATGCCGCATATCAGCCTGGCTTATGAAGATGTCACACCCGAGAATATCGGTGCGGCCATGCGATGGCTGGCCTTCCAGGACTTCACCTGGGAAATGAAAATTGATAACATCTCCTATATTTGTGAGCCCAGCGGTACGATTGGCTCACAGCAATGCAGCTACGGTTTTTGCGGGGAGCCGTAAACGCAAACCAGACCTGACAGGTTTTGAAAACCTGTCAGGTCTATCTCTCCAAAAAAAACAGGGCTGTCTGAAACTAGACAGCCCTGAATGAGTCTTACTAAGACGTGTGAAAACTACTTGCCGAAGTACTTCAATGCAGCGTGGGCAGCCGCCAGGCGGGCCACAGGCACACGGAACGGGGAGCAGCTCACATAGTTGTTACCAACACGGTGGCAGAAGTCGATGGAAGCCGGATCGCCGCCGTGCTCACCGCAGATACCAACCTCGAGTTCGGGGCGGGCTTTGCGGCCATCCTGGACAGCAATTTCCATCAGTCGGCCAACGCCGGCCTGATCCAGGGACTGGAAGGGGTTCTGTGGCAAAATGCCTTCTTCCACGTACTGGGTCAGGAAAGCACGTTCGGCATCATCACGGCTGTAACCGAAGGTCATCTGGGTAAGATCGTTGGTACCAAAGGAGAAGAACTCAGCCTCGCCAGCGATCTCTGTAGCGGTCAATGCAGCACGCGGAATTTCGATCATGGTGCCGAACTTGTAGTCGAAATTGACACCTTTCTCTTCCATGACCTGCCTGGCAATCTCTTCCAGATCAGGCTGGATGCGCTTCAATTCATTCACATGACCGGTCAGCGGGATCATCACCTCAGGCTTGACAACTTTGCCGGACTTGGCAACGTTGGCAGCGGCCTCAAAGATAGCGCGCACCTGCATCTCAACGATCTGGGGCATGGCAATGCTCAAGCGGACACCACGCAAGCCCATCATAGGGTTGGATTCGTGGTGAGATCGGATAGCGTCCAGCAGTGATTCTTTCTCTGCCAAACCTTCCTGGACACCTTTCACCCGCATGGTGATCACTTCTTCGAAAAGCGCTTCTTCGTCGGGAAGGAACTCATGCAGCGGCGGATCAATCAAACGGATGATCACGGGTAAACCGTCCATAGCACTGAGGATGTCTTCAAAATCGGCGCGCTGGAAAGGCAGCATCTCATCGAGGTAGCCTTTGCGTTCCTCAGGAGTTTCGGCCATAATCATTTTCTGCATGGCCGGCAAGCGCTCTTCTTCGAAGAACATGTGCTCGGTACGGCACAAGCCAATACCCTTGGCGCCATAAGCGCGGGCGCGGGTAGCATCGCTGCCATGGTCACCGTTGGCCCAAACCTGGAGACCTGTAGTCGGCCAGCCTTCGGGGAATTTGCGGGTACCGGGGCGGGCGCAAACCTCATCTGCCCAGTTGAGCAGGGTCATCAATTCAACCTGTTCTTCGAGAGCCGGGGATTTGACATCCAACTGGCCAACGAAAGCTTCACCAGTGGTACCGTCAATCGAAATCCATTCACCTTCTTTGATCACCCGACCATCAATCACCATCTGGCGCTTGTTGAGGTCAATGCGTACCATCGAAGCACCAACCACACAAGGCACACCAAACTGGCGGGCAACCACTGCGGCGTGGGATGTTGCTCCACCCTCGCTGGTCAAAATACCATTGGAAGCCAGCATACCATGTACATCGTCCGGCTTGGTGAACGGGCGCACCATGATAACTTCTTGCTTTTCTTCATTGTGCATGCGCTCGGCGGTGTCAGCATCGAAATAAACCCGACCGATTGCCGCACCGGGAGAAGCGTTCACACCAGTGGCGAACATGCTGCCGGCTTTACGAGCTTTCTGCATTGCTTCAGCATCAAACTGTGGGTGGAGCAGATTGTCAACCTGTTCGGGGGTCACACGGAGAACTGCCTGGTCTTTGGTGATCATACCTTCATTGGCCATATCAACAGCGATCTTGGCTGCTGAAGCAGCGGTGCGCTTGCCAGTACGGGTCTGAAGCATCCACAGACGGCCGTTTTCAATTGTGAATTCAACATCCTGCATATCTTTGTAATGCTTTTCGAGCCTGTCGGTGATGTCCATGAACTGGGCGTAAGCTTCGGGCAGCTCGTTCTTCATCAATTCGATCTTGCTTGTGTTGCGGATACCAGCAACCACATCTTCGCCCTGGGCATTGAGCAAGTACTCACCCATCATTTTGGTTTTGCCAGTGGAGGGGTTACGGGTGAAGGCCACACCAGTACCGGAGGTGGAACCCATATTGCCGAAGACCATGGTCACGATGTTGACAGCGGTGCCGAGGTCATCGGGAATATTGGCAGCTTTGCGATAGTCAATAGCGCGCTTGACATTCCAGGAGCTAAATACGGCCTCGGTGGCCAGTCGCAATTGTTCAATCGGATCCTGCGGGAAGGGAAAACCCTTTGCTTCCTGAATAACTGCCTTGAACTGGCCGACCAATTCTTTCAAATCTTCGGTAGTCAAGTCAGTATCTTCTTTGATGCCTCTGGCCTCTTTCATGCCATCCAGCTTCTCTTCGAAGAGTGTGTCTGAGATACCCAGCACCACAGCGCCGAACATGGAAATCAGGCGGCGGTAGGAGTCATATACGAAACGTTCATTCTCGGTCAGAGCGACCATACCTTTGGCAGTATCGTCATTCATACCAATGTTGAGTACGGTGTCCATCATACCGGGCATGGACATCTTGGCGCCAGAGCGGCAGGAAACCAACAGCGGCGATTTGGCATCACCGAACTTCTTGCCGGTCTGCTTTTCAACATCCTTCAACGCTTCCAGTGTTTCTTCCCACATACCTTCGGGAAACTTGTCGCCCGCGGCGAGGAAAGCATTACATGCTTCTGTGGTTATGGTGAAACCGGGAGGAACGGGAACACCGATGCGGGTCATTTCCGCAAGGTTGGCGCCTTTACCACCCAACAGACCTCGTACGCCTTCCCAATCGCCGGCGTATGTTTCGGCCTGGTCAACTTCATGGAATAAATAAACCCATTTCTTTTCAGCCATCTTACACTCCTGAATAATAAAATTACGATTTTAAAGTCCGTCTGAACGAACTTTTTCACAAAAATCCCAATTTTTAATTTTATCATACACAGGGCATTTGCGAAAGCAAATTTTCCGAAAATTTGTTTATACAACTCCCGTAAATTTTTTGTTAATCAGGTGCAAGGTAAAAAACGCATAAAATCGAGGATAATATATGCATTGAAAAAAAAATTATGGTAACTCAAGGAAATTTGACAAATATGCGAATCCTGATCATTGATGATGACCCTGCTTCAACAGATCTGCTGAAGCTCATGCTGGAATCTATGTCCGCAGAGGTCATTACAACCAACTCAAGCACCGAGGGGATTACACTGTCAAAAAAGTATGCTCCAGATCTCATAATTCTTAACTTGATGATGCCAGTTATGAATGGCATTGAAGTCTGCCGCGAGATCCGGAAATTTAATCACAAACCCATTTTGGCACTTTCGGCCATTAACCAACCTGAACTGGTTGCCTGCGCCCTGGATGCCGGAGCAGATGATTTTCTGTGCAAACCAGTCGGACGGATCATGCTGACTACACGCATTATGAATTTGCTGCGCCGATCTTCCAATGGTGCAGAGCGGCGCGATTTCGTCTCCAGCCCTTCCTTCACCGCAAGCAATTTATAGTAAAATTTAAACATACCCGATTGCGAAAAACCGTGTAGAGCTTGAGCAACTTTGCTGGTTTATCAGCAATTAAGGGGATTGATTCAGAGATGTAATAGGAATCGTTTATTTTCAGCCCGGCAGATTGTTACCGGGTATTCATTGCATTCAGAAAGGCGGGACAGATGTATGCTATGCAATCCACAGAATGGTGCTGCCATTCATTCACACGCCAAGGAGATGCTCCATGCGTGATTTCCTGAACAGGCTGTGGGAATTAAAAATTCCCCTGTTGATCCTGCTCATCGCTCTGCTGGTTGGGATTGGCCTCTCATACCTCATCGCCCCCCAACCTGTGGTAGGCGTGATCACCCTCGATGACGCCATCTATGGTTACAGCGCGCAGTATCTAATCAACCAGATCATTTATGCCGAGCAAAATCCCAGAGTGAAAGCAGTCATATTGGAGATCAACAGCCCGGGCGGTACAGTGGTTGATACCGAAGCGGTATACCTGGAACTGATGGAACTGCGCCTGCAAAAACCTGTCATCGCCATGATCAATGGCATGGCCGCCAGCGGCGGTTACTACCTGGCCTCCGGCGCCGACTATATCATCGCCAAACCCAGCTCCGAGGTGGGCAACATCGGCGTGATTGGTTATTTACCCTATGAACCGCAGGTATTCGAAGAAATCTACTCCACCGGCCCCTACAAACTGTGGGGCAGTCCTCGCGATACATTTGTGCGCGAAATTGAAATGCTCAAACAAGGCTTTTTCGAAGCGGTCAAGTTGGGCCGCGGTGAGGTCTTAAACCTATCCGATTCAGAAATCCTGCGCGGTCAGCTTTACATGGGCAGCGAAGCTCTGCACAACGGCCTCATCGACGAGCTGGGCGGCAACACCGTGGCCTATTGGGCTGCATCCGAACTGGCCCACATCAGAAACTTCTCCGTTGAAGACTTGAGCGTCATGGCCGGCCTGCCGGAGTATGATCCTTACTCCATTTTTGCCCAGTCAACTGATGGCTACAGCACAGCATATCCCAAAGAAGCGGGCATCTACCTGCTCTACATTCCCCCCACGGAGCGCTGAGATGAAAAAGCTCAAATACCTGAAGGACCCGCACGCTCGCGTCACAGTTCTTGTCATCCTGCTATTGATTCTTCCTGCTGTTTTCCGCAGTGTCTGGTTCAATAAAGGGGCTGGCATCTTTCAACACTATACCAGATCGGTTGCTTTCCCTGAGTACAGCAAATTGGAAATTGTGCGCCCGGAATTGTCCTCCCTGCCCAAAAGTAACGATCCTGTAATAACCAGCAATGCCGAAGTGCTGTTCGATATTTCCCACGGAAACCTATACGATTTGTCAGAATTGGAAACCCTGACCAACCTGATCAATCATAGGGGCGGGCACATTAATGTAACCGACTATTACAATGACTTTGAATCGGAACTGAAAAAAGTGGATGCTTTTGTTGTCATCGCTCCCACCCTGCCCTATGAAAAGGCAGAGCGTCAAGCTGTGGCACGTTTTGTCGAACGCGGCGGACGCCTGTTGGTGATCGCCGACCCAACCCGCAGCGCGATGGATTCCTTTCTCTCGCTTGAAGAAACAATGGGCAGTCTGGGCAATACAGAAATCACAAACTTGCTCCTCGAGCCTTTCGGCATCGCCTATTCCAAAGGCTACGTCTATAATCTGGCCAAAAATGAAGGTAATTTCCGCAACGTCTACTTCAGCATCATCTATGAAGACCCGATCAGCGATGGTCTTTCCAGGGTCGTCTTTTACGGTCTGCATTCAATCAAATCTGCGCCCAAGCCCTTGATCGTCGGAGATGGCAACACCCTGTCTTCATTGACTGACAGGGGTTCAGGACTGATCGCAGCCGCCAGTGCTGCCGAAGGCCGGGTACTGGCCCTCACCGACTTAAACTTTATGATCCCGCCCTATCATCGCGTTGCCGACAATGCCATCCTGATTGATAATATCGCCGAGTTCTTGAGCGGCACGCTTCGCGAGCGCACGCTGGCCGATTTTCCCTACCTGTTCACCCGCCCGGTGACTTTGATGATCGATGGCGAAAAAGCACTCAACTCAGGAATGCTTTCAACCATCACCGGTGCACAGCAAAGCATGGAGCGGCTGGGGCTGGAACTGAACATCTCCAACGAGCCGGAAAAAGACCATGATCTGGTGGCTTTCGGCCTCTTCCCGCCCGATGAAGCCCTGGAACCTCTGCTGGCTCCCTTCGGGTTGGACTTCTCCGGGATAGCAGAAGATACAGAAACAGAGGAAGAAATGGAAGCAGTGGAAGAAGCACCTGCCCTCGAAATGCCCATCACAAGCGAAGAACTGCTGGCCCTTGAGGGAACGGAAATAGGAGCCTTGCTGGAGTCCCTTGGCGAAGCCGATACACAAGCCTTGATGGAATCCCTTAGTGAAGCGGAAATAGAAGTCCTGATGGAAAAAATGCAGGATGTAGAAATGGAAGAAAACGATGGAGGAAGCGGCTCAACAATGGACGTGCCCGGTTTTGGCAAGGTAGAAACCGACGGCATCGGCCTGATCCTGTATAACGACAACGATGGGCAAAGCACCGTCATCCTGCTGGCAGATACCCAAGACAATCTTCAAATTCTGGCGAGCGCATTTTATAACGGCATCATGGATAACTGCGCCATTCAGGGGCAAATTGCGGTGTGCCTGCTAAACGAAGACATCTCAGATTCCTATTGGGAAGGCGATTACGGGGATTACAGCGAACCTGATTATTCTGATGAGTATGACGCCGCTGGTTGATCCGGAAAACCAATCTCCCGCAGGTTCAACAACCTGCGGGAGATTTTTTATTAACCTGCAATTGTAGTAACGACTTCAACCGTTGTCACAGCAACTGCATACCCACTACTCTTTAACTCCCCTATTTCACTGTTACTAACCAATCCCGTGCAAAATCCAGCACCTGCTGGCGGTTGGTGATCTCTCCGCAAGCCTGTGCTTCTTCAATGCCAGCCAGGAGAGCCCCCATCTTGCGCCCGGGATGCATGCCCAGCTCGGCAATCAAATCCTTGCCGGTCAAGAGGCGCGGCGGCTGCACCACTTGTTCATACTGTTCCCACCAGGCCGCAAACAGCGCTTCAACCACATGCAACTCTTGCAGCCAGCGCTCAACCGGCAGCTCCGGTCCATAGGCCGCCATCGCGTCCGCCAGCGAAAGCAGGCAAATATCGATGCCAGCCGGGCCCGTATCCCGAAAGAAACGATAGATCGTTCTTTTAGCCAGGGGTTGTGGCTCTTTTGAAAGGGAGTGGAGCCGCATGTGACCCTCAATAATGCGCTTAAGCCGCCCCACTTCATCATTGCTTAACGCAAATGCCCCGCCACGACTTGCTGCCAGTTTTGCGCCTTCAACATCATGGCCGGTGAAATGCAATCGACCATCTTCGCCCACAGAACCAGTGACCACTTTTCCGCAGTCATGCAGCATACCGGCCAGCTTGACCAGGCCACGCAGAGAACGCCCAGGAACAAGCTCCTGGGCATAATGTTCCGTCAGCTTCTGACGAAAGCGGCCCAGTTTGGTCACAGCCAGCCCCAGGTAAAGACTGGCAACATCATCTTCCTGATGCTCATCCACCAGAACATTAAACAAACGCTCCAGATTTTGTACCGCAGCCAGGGAATGTTCCCAGGCACCAAAGATATGGGGCGGGCCTTGCTGTATTTCCTTAAGTTGGACAACTTCCGGGAAAAGCTGTTCCAGCACGCCCAGCTGATCAAGCATACGCAGGGCCGAAGCAAAACTGCGGCTGCCAGCCATGCGGAAGATCTCATCCCGCTTGCGCTCCACGGATATGCGCACCAATTGAGGGGTGGCAGCCTGCATAGCATGCCATGTTTCGGAGAGGATATGAAACTGAAATTGCAGGGCCAGGCGCACCCCGCGCAAAACACGCACGGGGTCCTGATCAAAAGCCTGCGGAGTACACATGCGCAAGCATTTATCTTTCAAATCCTGAGCACCGTGCAAGGGATCAATCAAATCGTGCAAAGCATTCACGTCCAAAGCAATGGCATTGATCGTAAAATCACGCCCATACAAGTCTTCTATCAAAGATGCTGCGCGAAGCTCAGCAAAATCGAGCACAAAACGGCCTGCCTCCGCATCCGTGAAAATCACCCGGGCTGTGTTGCGCTCATCATCCAGCATAAAAAATGCACCGTCGAGCGCGTCTGCTGTCCGTCTGGCGACCCTGCGCACGCCGTCCGGCATGGCAAAATCCAGATCATGTGCCGGGCGCTTGAGGAGCATATCGCGCACTGCCCCGCCGATCAGGTAAACGGGGGAACCGTTCACCACCAGCGGGCGCAGCACCGGCAATATCCGATCCACCACTGAATCAGATGGAGTATTCATCATCAATAATCTGCCTAGCTTGCTTCAGGATTCTCGAATTTATCCAAATCGACCACACCAATAAAAGGTAAATTGCGATAATATTCGTCCAAATCCAGACCATAGCCAAAAACGAATTTGTCTTCGATCTCAAAACCTGTATAACGGATTGGCATATCCACTTCGCGCCGTGAAACCTTATCCAGAAGAGTGCAGATATGCAGGCTGGCCGGGTTGCGGCTGGACAACATCCCAACCACTGCCGCCAGGGTATGACCACTGTCGATGATATCTTCAACAATCAACACGTGCTTATCCAGAATGTCCGTATTCAGGTCCAGGGTAATACGGGCCTGGCCGCTGGTTTGACGCTTGCCCACCCCATAAGAAGAAACTGCCATGAATTCAATGGCATGCGGTACGTCAAGATGACGCATGAGATCGGTCATAAACATGACCCCGCCCCGCAAAATGCAGACCAGCAACAACTCTTCCCCCTGGTAATCCCGGCTGATCTCTGCCCCCAGCTCTACAATCCGTGCCTGCAATGCTTCTTCGGAGACAAGGATCTCTTTCAAATACTCATGATAATCTCGCATAATGAACGCCCTTTCATTCCAGTACTGCAGCAGCTGTTAATTTCTAGGAACCTTGTGGTGCTGGCGGCAACGTGCTTCATATAATTCGGAGGCGCCAACAATAACCACCGGATCGTCATAGCGGGCGGGTTTGCCGTTCACCAGACGCTGTGTACGACTGGCCGATTCGCCACACACCATGCAGATTGCACGCAGTTTCTCCACCCGCTCGGCTTTGGCCATCAAAAATGGCATCATGCCAAAAGGCTCGCCGCGAAAATCCATATCGAGTCCGGCCACGATCACCCGGATACCGCGTTCCACCAAATCATCCACCACGATCATGATTTCTTCGGACATGAACTGCGCCTCATCAATGCCAACCACGGTTGTATCAAGTGCCAGTTTAGCCAGAATCTGATTGACATTTTCAACGGGGATTGCATCAAATGCCATGCCCGCATGAGAAGTAACCTTCTCCCCGGCATAGCGATTGTCAATAGCGGGTTTGAATACCTGCACTTTTTGGCGGGCGATCACAGCGCGGCGCAAGCGCCGGATCAACTCTTCCGTCTTACCACAAAACATGGAACCACAAATTACTTCCAACGAACCTGCATGATGTTTCATCATTCCCTCACATGATCTCAAGATGGTTCGATTCTACACCATCTTAACCTGTTTGACTCCCGATTTATCCTTAAAAATTCCTCCCTATTGAAAAACTCCCCGACTCAAAGTCGGGGAGTTGGAACTGCTATTCGTATCGATTAAATCAAACGGCTGATTATTCAGCTACCGGGAGTTCATAACCGGCAGTCTTCAAAGCCTTTTTCAGATCGATCAAAGACTTCTGTCCAAAACCTCCGATATCCAGAACAGCCTTGTCGCCAGTTCCCAGTTTCTCCAATGCCTGACCGGCAGTGGTGATGTCAACCTTTTTCAAGGCGTCGAGAACGCGTTTTGAAAGTTTGAGCTCGTCCAGCGGACGATCCTCAAACTGGGATTCCTGCTGTGCAGCATATTCCTGCCGAGCCTGCAAACGACGGTAGAAGCGGTCTACCTGACCTTCTCTATCCAACAAGCGGGACTGCTGGCCGGTAAAGAACGGGTGACATTTCGAGCAGACTTCTGTTCGGACAACTTCCTGTGTGGAACCGGTCTCCCAAGTATTGCCACAAGCGCAGATGACCTTGGCATTCGGGTAATATTTCGGGTGAATACCCTTTTTCATGATTTTCCATCCTCACTCCTACATCCGTGACTCTCATATGCGGGGCCACGCTGCAGGAAGCAAATTGTATTAATTTATTTCTTAACTGCCGGTTGAACATTAACCCGTTTCTGACCGGTAGGAAGAGTTTCAAAAACAACGACGCCGTTAACGGTTGCAAACAAAGTGTCGTCTTTACCGCGGCCAACGTTCTTGCCGGGTTTGATCTTGGTGCCGCGCTGGCGAACAAGAATGTTGCCGGAAAGCACATCCTCACCGCCAAAGCGCTTTACGCCCAGGCGTTGAGAATTACTATCACGACCGTTACGACTGGAACCACCACCTTTTTTATGGGCCATTATTCTTACTCCATCTCAATCGCGTTGATTTCTAAACGAGTATACTTCTGGCGATGTCCGGTCTTCACACGATAACGTTTCTTCGGACGATACTTGAACACCACAACTTTCTTGCCCTTGACCTCACCGAGGACAGTAGCCTGAACTTTGGCGCTCTCGACAGTGGGTTTCCCAACAGAAACCTGGTCTTCATCTACCACCATGAGTACGGATTCGATAGTGATCTTCTCACCATCTTCAACCTGCATGCGGTCCACCTGGATGGTGCCGCCTTCGACAGCTTTGTACTGCTTGCCGCCGCATTCCACTACAGCATATTTCATTTTAGTTCTCCAATCTTCACTTCACCACAATCCACGCGCCAGTGGCTGCGCCCGTCTGCGGGGAAGTTGGGGATACGCACAAAAGCCCCGGCACATTGCCAGGACAAGGCGAAAGAAATTATAAAGGCTGAGTGCGAGTCTGTCAACAGATTTAGGGAGCAATTTTGGAGCAATTTCAGAGCAATCGCTTATAGGGTTTTTTATTCTGCTTTTAAACCGCTATATCCTCACCAGCGGCAGCGTCTTGTGTCTGAAATCATTCATAAAATATTCGTTTCGATGCAATTGCCCTGCGTTTCGGATACAATTCTTTATGTGCGCTACTTTATCCATTTTAATCCCTTTTGTCACGCGGTTTAGACGGGTAAATTTCTATCTAATGATAATTAGGTTACATCATTCAGAGATTACGAAATATTTAAATCATTATCTTATCCTTGGAGAAAGACATGCGATTCCCACCAGTACCTTCAGTGTCAAAGAAAAAGATAAACAAGGCAGGTCAAACATTAACACAAGGAAATGCCTCCTCTATTGAGAAATCAAATGCTAGAGAATTGGCTTATCGCTGGCGTGCTTGCCATGCATATCCCATTAATACCTTCCAGTCTACTTTAAGGACCAAACTACGAAATTATCCTTGTGGCGCAATTGTCGCTCAACGCCTTAAACGTATGCCCACAATCATTGATAAACTACAGCGATATCCTGCTATGCAATTGACAACAATGCAGGATATTGGTGGTGTAAGAGCAATCCTAGAAACCATGAAAGACGTAACAAGACTTGTCCAAGAATATAAAGAGGGTTCTAGGTTTAGGCACGAGCTTGTAGATGAAAAAAACTATATTGAATTTCCCCGAAGCGAAGATGGATATCGTAGCCATCACCTGATATATAAATATCGTAATACACTGAATCCAGCTTATGATGGTCTTCGAATAGAACTTCAAATAAGAACCAAGCTACAGCATGTTTGGGCAACTGCGGTCGAGACCATGGGGACATTTCTTGGTCAAGCTCTGAAATCTCGTCAAGGTGATCAAGAGTGGCTTGATTTCTTTGCAGTTACATCATCTTCTTTCTCCCACAAAGAGAAATGCCCTCCAATTCCTCGATTCAAGCACTTGTCACACGACGAAACAAACAGGGCAGTAGCTGAAGCCGAGACTGCCATTAAGGCACTTGAGAAAATGAGCGGTTTCTCGATTGCCGCAAATGAAATTGCCTCAGGAGAAGTTTCGTCCCAAGCTTATACATACCATCTAATCATTCTTGACTCATTGGCGGGATTAGTCAGGATTCAAGCTTATGGTAGAGATAGTTACGAGAAAGCTGTTGAAGACTATTCTCACGCAGAGGATCGAGCGGCAAAAGGAGAAAAGATCGAGCCCGTGTTAGTTTCTGCTGGACGTGTTGATACTATCATGCGTGCTTATCCTAACTTTTTTCTTGATATTCGAGAATTTATGCAAATTGTAGATGAAATCGTTTCAACAGTAAATTGAACGGAGGTATTAATCAACCAGAATAACCTGCCCCCCACTCCACCTGACTGCCTGCGGCTCTGGTACGCGGCGCGAAAAGCTAAGTCTGGTTGGATTCAAGGGGGGTCTGAAGCAAGAGCCGCCAAGCCCGTTACATAAACGTTATATGTCTGGAAATCATTAGGAAGAAGGAGCTATTTGAAATGGGATACATTTCTTTGACAAAGGATAACATCGACTCCGAGCATATTTGTTGCGCTTTTTCAGATAAGAAGTGCTCAAAAAGCTATGAACTCAAGAAGAAGTGGCTGACAGGAGAATTCGATAATGGTTACGTCTTCCGACGCCTTGATGAACGTGCCAAAGTATTTATAGAATACGGTCCATCTGAAAAAGCATGGGTTCCAGTAACGGCTCCCAACTACATGATGATTGGCTGCTTTTGGGTTTCTGGAAAATACAAAGGCAATGGTCACGGTAAGGCTTTATTAAAAGAAGTGATCGATGCCGCCAAAAAACAGGGGAAAGATGGCGTTGTTACAGTAGTAGGAACAAAGAAGTTTCACTTCATGAGCGATACCAAATGGTTGTTGAGGCAAGGATTTGATGTTTGTGAAAGCACTTCTTCGGGCTTCAGCCTCATATCGATGGATTTTAATAAAAAGGCCAAACGTCCTTATTTCAAAAATTCGGTTAAGAATGGTGAGTGCCCTGTAAAAAAAGGCCTCATTGTCTACTTTTCAAATCGTTGTCCCTATTCGGAATACCATGTTAAAGAATCTTTGGTTGAGACAGCAGATAAACGACATCTGCCACTCAAGGTGATCAAATTAGAAACAATAGAAAAAGCGCAATCTGCTCCGACGCCAGCCACGATTTTCAGTCTATTCCTAAACGGTAAATTCGTGACAACTGATATCAGTGTTTGCATGGATAGTCGGTTTGATAAAATTATTGGAAAACAGTAAACACATAACAAATCGCTGCACTGGATCTTTCATTCGTTGCTGCTTATGAAGAACCAGTGAGCTCAAACGTTCTCCGATAGAGCAGAAAGGAAATAATTGTCTGAAAAATCAAAGGATCTCACAGAACATCGTATTATCTCAAGTATCTTAATCATTCGAAATACAAAAGTTATTCTTGATTCTGATCTTGTTGAACTGTATGGAGTTGAAACACGCCACTTAAATGAGCAAGTCAGACTCAACCTTTCCA
>JAIOTF010000271.1 GCA_021107195.1 Anaerolineaceae bacterium
GTATCCGGGCCGTCTGTGGCGGTCAGGCCAGCCACATCAGCGGCTCGATATGCAACCGGATAAGTGCCGCTTGTGTTCAGCGTTATGGCATTCATCCATACACCGCTGCCGCCTACTTCCAATTCCGCGGCAGCCAGGCCGGAGGCAGCATCTGTCCCGTTGGCCTGTAAACCAACAGCCGAGACATACCAGCCGTTCTCTCCCATTGTGCCTGTGGCATCCAGCTGCGGCACCGGCAGCGTCTGGTCGATCCATACATTCTCGGTCACCGTGGCCGGATTACCGGCATTATCAACCGCAAAATAGACTACGGTATGGGTCCCATCCATTGCAAAGGTCTGGTCACTGACAGGCTGGGGTGCGCCGCCATCGATGACCCTATTAAATGAAGCAACACCAGAACCGGCGTCTGTGATCACTGCTGATAAATCAAGCGGAGAGGTCCACCACCCCCCTGCACCCGCTGTGCCGCTGCGGGAGAGAACGATCACCGGCGGCGTTGTGTCTACATTGAAGGTAAACAAGGTCACCCAAGGCGCGTAGTTATCAGCGTTGTCCTTTGTCCGCAGGCGCAAATAATACGTGCCGTCCGCATACGGTGCAGTTGTGGTATATGTCGTTCCGACTTGGAAATCGGTAGACGTGCCGTTTGGATCAGCACCAAAATAGACCTCGTAACCAGCTGCGCCAGACAAGGCATCCGTACCTGCTGGCCAGGTGAATTCCGGCATATTGATCGTGTTCTGCCAGACGCCGTCTACTGCACCGTGCGTTTCTGCAGCACTTGCCGGATTGGTCGGTGGATCAAGATCGCCAGGGCCTGTCACGGTGAGTTCATTAAAAAAATAGCTGTTGGGATTGGAAGGGTCTGCGCAATTATCTGTATCGGATGGATCGGCACAGGCCGTGCCATCTACCCGCAGCAGCACTTCATGCACGCCAGGTGTCAGACCGGAAACAGTCGCTGTTTGCCAGCCATAATAATTGAACGTCAATGAATCTTCTAGTACCCCGTCTACCCACACCTGTAGATGGCCCAGGCGATGGGTATCCGTCCATATGGCGTAGGTAAACCCTGATCCATTGATCCGGAAACCACGCCGCCATACCGGGCCGCAAACAGTGGCGCCAACCCCGCTGCTATCGTAATAACACGAACCATATGTCTCTGTCAGATATTCGGGAGCGGCAAGCGTGGGATAAAAACTATCACCTGGCAAATACAGGGTAGATGCACTGCTTACGCTGCTGGAGGGCAATACCAATGCCATTACAACGGTCAACAGCACCGACTTTAAAAGAATAAAAAATCGCCTGTTATTTTTCATTATTTGCTTCCCATATATCCGGCAAACTCAATCAGTTTGGCAATGCCAAACCCGACCACAATGCCTATTCCGATACCTTGAAATAACAACACCATCGTTTGCTCCTTTCCCTGACCTAAAAGGCAGATAATACCGACATGAACAAAGGCAAACCAATCGCCAGCAGGAACGGCAGGAAAAAGAAGATCATCGTTGGGAACACCAATTTGGTATCCAGTGTTGCTGCCGCTTTGGTGATCCTTGCCTTGTATTCACGAGAAAAGCCCTCGGCTACCTTTGCAATGACCTGCGGGCTGTCTACGCCCTTACCACTGACCCGATCCAACTGCTTTGCAAAACGCCGGAGCTGCGGCATACCGGAGACGGCCTCTTTGTTCATGTAATCCAGAAACACGCCAATTGTTGTGCCGCTTGACCATAGAGGGCGATTGGTACGGGACTGCTCTGCTAACGCTTCCCTGAATAATCGTCCAATGGTTGTAGGCATTTCTGATACACGAGACAGGGCTGTGTCCATGGAACTGCCCGCCCGCATTTCTACTGCGATCAGGGTTGCTACTTCCGGGAGCATGCGGCTGACTTGCTTCTGCACGCTTTCAGCTTCCCCGCGTACCTGGATAAACGGGAAAATGGCCGCCCCCAGCGTTATCGCCAATGTGGTGATAGAAATGCCAAAATTCTGTACGAAGACGAAATACCCGGCCAGTCCGTAAATCACACAGCGCATCAGAATACCGCTGGCCGTCCAGGACTGAAACTTTCCGCTGCGTTTGGCCCACTTCAAATTGTGGTCGATCGCCATTACATTGAATCGACTGAGATACTTATCTCCCCATTTATCGAAGAAGGAAATCTCATCTTCTTCCAGGTATTTGCGCATGCGCCGCTCAGCCTTTGAGCGTGTGAATTTGATCTGCGATGCCAGATACCACACAATAAAGGCAAAAAATACGCCAGCAATAACAATGACAATCTGCTGATAGGTGCTTTCACTTATATTTATATTCATGCCCGTCTCCTAAAACGCCTCATTGATCATATTGGTCTGCACCTTCCAACCGAATATCATCCAGGCAAACAACCCGACATATCCGATTTGGATCAACGGAGAACTGATAATTTCCCGCGTAGTGGGGTTGCGTGTCATGATCACAATCACAATCACCAGAAGGGCGGCTATTGCCAGAATGGAGCTGCGCGCGTTAGCGCCTTCCGCATCGCCCATGATGCGGGCGTCCAGAATACCTTCCAGGTTTTCCGTCCCCAACACAAAAGCGTCTCCCCAATCACCACCAGCCACCCAGAAGCGTTGGATCATGTACATCATTACGCCCAAACTGTTTGAAATCCCAAAGGCTTCCTTGATCAATTCCGGGAATATGGTCTGGCCGTGCCGTTCATAATCATTTACAAAACGTTCCAATAACCATTTGCGAAGCGGCCCGTCCGGATTAAGAGTTTGTGCTTCTTCGTATACAGCCGATAATTTGTCCTGTTGAATCTGCACAGTAGAAGAAAAACCCGTCAAAAACAACGGTAGTTCACCGTCAATTTCCATCTGGACTTTCTTCCAGGAGCCTTCGATCGCAGCATTTACCAGCAAATACCCCAAACCAGCCCCTACGATGCTGATCACTGGCGACATCAATAAACCCGCTCGCATAAAGAGAAATCCCAGAAGGCCCGCCGCAATAAAGGCAATTGTGCGTGCCTGCGTCTCTTTGCCAGCCACATCAATATGAAACCGGGTAAACGCCAATCGTATTTTGTGCTGTTCTGACCCAAACGTGGCTGGCAGCACAACTGTTTCATCTGCCGCACCCAACCGGCGATATTTACCTCGCGGCCGGGTCAGAAAATAATTCGTAATGGCATACAGCGCATACGCCAGTACGCCAGCACCCACGAAGGGCAGGAATCGCAATACTTCTTTTGGAATGTTCAAGACCGCCTCCTTGCCAACGGCTTTATCTCACTATTTCCGGGCAGGTATAGAGGAAGAAATACCGGTTCCCCGTTTTCCCCTACCCGTTTTTCAATTTGCCAGACACCCTTGATGATCCGGCGCCCTGCATCCCGATCAAAACCAACTTGTACAAATACATCCAGCGCCTCAGCAATCAGGGTGTAAGACGTGGAAAATTCCTGATGACAGTCCATTTCCATCAGCAGCGCCAGACGATACGCTGCAGCTTCCGGCGATTCAGCGTGAGTGGTACTCAATCCGCTGTGATCTGACATCAGACCACGCAGCAAGCCCAGACAGGCTGCTCCATCTCGCACTTCTCCCACGATTAGCCAGGAAGGCGACATACGCATGGCGTTATCCACACCGTAGGCAACCGTGATCTCCTGCAAAGACATGCCCGGGCTTGAACTGCGTGCTTCGATGGTTGTCACGTTCGGATGATCAATCCAGATTTCTTCCGGATCTTCAATTTTGACCACGCGCTTGTCCTTTGGGATCGCATCGCATAATGCCGACAACAAGGTCGTTTTTCCGCTGGCCGTACCGCCAAACACCATTACCCTGGCCCGATTAGTAACCATGTTGAGCATCCCGTGAATAACCTTTTCAGGGGCCATGTTCCATTTCAGGATTTTTTCCGGTTTAACAGGTTCCTGCTCATACATCCGAATGTTGATCGAATGCGTGCCGTTCATTGCCGGGCAGACACAACGATGCACGATATGAATACGAGCGCCACCCCGCAGCGCAGGCAATTCAGAATTGTCTACACGGGCTAATTTAGCCGATACCGTTGGCACAGCTTCGGTCAAACTGCGCCCGGACTGGCGCAACAAGGCTTCGACTACGCGGTCTGTTTCTCTTTCACTAATATCACCCTTCACAAGGGTGAAATCCATAGAACCCTTTTCCATCACCCACAAAGTGCGGTTAGGGTTGACGAGAATTTCAGAAATGTCATCCCGCTGGAACAGCGGGTACAGGTAGCCAAACCCGGCCACCTGCCCCACTACTTTCGTGACAATGTCGTGAAGGTCTTTGTCTGTTATCGACAACCGCAATTCATTGACAACTGTACGCGCCGTCCCTTTGGCTGCCGCGGATAATTTTTCAGGGCTGGCCATTAGCTCGAACGGCAGATCGTCGCTCAACCGATCTGTTGTCATTTCTATTATTTTTCGCCTATTCTCACCGGTAAGGCTTTGAGCGAAAATATTGCCTGTATTCCAGTCTGCACCAGAAGAATTCATGACCATTCGACTCGCCTATCCCTAAAAGAGACCAAATCTTTTTTTCTTTGGCTTCCCGGCAGAGAAATTATTCTTGTCTGCTGCACCGAGGATCAGACCGGTAAGGCTGTGAATTCCACGAGCAAATGGCTCTGATGCTGTTATTGCTGATGTACCGTCATTCTGGGCAACAGGCACTGCAATATCATCCTTGATGGTGGTGGCAATCACAGGGAACGGAGAACTCACGTCTTGTTTCTGCAAAAATTCGGTAGCAATCCGGTGAAAGTCATCCTGTGGCAATAAACCTTCCTTCATCTGATTCAATACGCACACCACATTACCGGGTTTGATCATGTGCCGCCCGGACAGATTCTTGACTACCAGCCGGAACGCTTCAACGTTGGCAATAATGTCTGCAATGGTCGGACGGGCCACAAGCACCATATAGTTGGCCGCTGAAATAGCTGCAGCAGCCCCGGCCATAATGGATGTCGGTGCATCCATGATCACAGCCCCGTACCCGAGACGCGCCGCCATGATAGCCAGATCGTTGATTGTGGCATTTGAATCGGGACTCTGCATAAAGTTATTTTCTTTGATCGCATCCTGCAGACCCACAATGACATCCAGATTGGGTTTATAAGTCTGCACAGCGTTCTTGAACCCTTCATCTACACTCGGCCGGGCAAACCATTCAGAAATGTTGGTGGATGCTTTCAGCCCGTCCATCATATAGGGCAGCGGACAAGGAGCAGCCAGGCTGACCAGCAAGGTGCGAATTCCACGCTGGGCGCACACTTCTGCAAATCCGATTGCTACGCTTGTGCGTCCCGCTCCGCCTGAACGCCCCCAGATAGCGATGTTGTACATACCGGCAGAAACAACACCGGAATTGGACCGCCAGAGTTCTGAATCGGGCTGGGATACAAACTTGCGCTTGGCTGCTGTGTTCGCCAGAATAGCACCCAGCAATTCCGGCCAGTTGAAATTTTCCACATACACAGACTTCACATTGGGTTGTTCCCGAACAGCCTCAATATCTTCTGATACAACACCATCAGGCAAGACCAGGTAAACATCGCATTGCAGCCGCTGAACAGTGGAAACAACTTCGGACACACTGCCAAAAATGCCTGGGTTCAATAAAACGGCATCAGGGTTGATGTCCTGCGCTCCCACGACCAATTCCTGAATAGTCGTTTTGGTTGCTGATACACGAAAACGACCGTCAACATGTAGATTTTGTAACCATTGTTGACCAATATCATACGGTGCGCCGATTAATACGTTGGGCGTACCTGCGTCCTGCTGAGGACTTGCACCGGGATGATTCCATGACGCGGGCATTTTTTACTCTCCTTCTGCTGCTGGTGGCAATGTCGGCACAGGCTGGGGAGTGCTCCCGTACGGTGTGCCCGTTAGGAAAGGATCCGGGGTGGGCGACGGCGTTGCGGTAGGCGTAAATGCCGGAGTAACCACCAGATCAGGCACCCACAAACCGGATGAAATGACCTGGTCGGGCTGTTTGGGCATCAGGTAAACAGACAGGCGAGCGTTGTCAGCGTTTTCCAGCGCCGACAACAATTCAAGCTGGGTAATCACGATTTCCACATTTTCCAGATTTTCGTAATGATCTGCATGGTTGTATAAAATAGATTCCTCTTTGATGGAAGCGGCCAGTACCAGCGTGCCTTTGAGTTCACGTTCCGGTTCAATGCCGAGCTGCATCAGACTGGCAGATGTTTCATCATCGGAAGGTATCTGTGGGGCCGGGTCTAATGCCTCAAATTCAGGCGAAATATACAGCACACGCAAATTCTCGATGGCGGCCTTGCTGAATGCGCCGCTTGAGTTGTAATCCTCTGCATAAATCACTGCATTGATACCCACATAATCGCCGGGCTGGATCAAACCAGCCAGACCACTGGCGTCCTCAACCGAAATTGCAATGGCACGCTCACTCGGCTGTAATTCCACACGCTCCCCAAATTGGGCGCTGGTGATAATGTCGCCCTGAGAGCGATCCATGCTCAAGGTCTGCTCCACTGCATCCATCAGGTCAGTGACGGCGTTTTCCGGGATCAACTGCTGGGGTATTTCCTCCAGCTTCAAATCATCCAATATGATCGTATGACCGGCAGGCAAATCCCTGGATGCCACCACTACCTTTGCTTCTGGTGCGGGCTGCAGAAATACCAATACAATTACAAATGCGATTGCTGCGAGAATGACCGGTGCAAACTTCTTCAACGTTTTCAAGATGTTCCTCCAAAAATAGTTATTTGATTTTGTCTTCGTACATCAAAACGATGTCTGTCAATTTTTCTTCTGACACAATTGTCATTTCTTGTACTTCTTCTGTTTCCTTATCAACAACTACGATTAGCGCAGATGTAACTTGCCCTCGGTTATGCTCTTGAACTGCCTGGGCTATTGCTGATTGAATGCGGTTTCCTAATACTACGCTTGATGCTGTTTTGGGCCTGCTCATGCATTTCCTCCAGTGATTAATTAATTCAACGATACCGGTGTGGGCTTTTCATCCCACCACCCTTCTTCTGGTTCCGGTGTATTCGTAGGGGCATTAACCTTTACGTCTCCTATCGGAACCACTTCTGGCTCACTGTCCAACAATCCTGTCTGAATCACCATGACGGCAACCAGACCGGTCACAACAACGACACCTATAACCACCCACATGATTGTCTTCTTGTCTACTTTCATGGCATTGCCACGCCGCTTTCAATTTCTTTAGCCTTGATCTCTGCGTCTGTTGGCTCTTTGAGAAGCAATTGGGTGGGCCGGTAAATAAACGGCATTTGACTTGCCCTGTCCTGCGAGTATGGGAAACGAGCCACCATTTGACCAATGGCCAATGAGGACAAAAAGCGCCGCCAGGGTTCATCGTGGAATCCCTTTTCAGACCTTGCCAGTGCCGAAAGCACTACGTCCTTATCTTTGGGGTCTGTCAAATAACCGATAACAATGTTGTTGCAGCTATTGCGAATACCTGCAGGAATCAATGCTGGCGATTGCGTGATGACCATAAAGTAACAGCCATACTTACGGGAGTCACGGAACATATTTGACCACTGCTCGGACACACTTGGCCCGGAATTCATTTCAGGGTCGCCTGTTTCCAAACCGGTGAAAAGGATATTGGCTTCTTCCAATATCATCACCAGGTCTGTCTCGCCCATGTTGAGGTGCATTTCACGGCGTCGAACCATATCGGTGTAGATCATCCACCCTGCCCATCCCAACAGCCAGGCCTTCTCAAACGTTCCCAGGAACTTGCCGCCTTCGAGAATGGTCAATCCGCAAACCTCGCGGCCCAGATCTTCAATCGGAGTCGCTTCATTCCCCGGCTCGTCTTTACCAAACTGCTTACCCGCTTCACCCTGTGTCAAAGAACGCAAACGCTGGAGAATGCCGTCCAGCACCATCCGCCCAATCTGGTCTTTGCGATCCAGATTGCCGATCATTTCATTGATATGGTTGTAAAGATCAACCAGCCCCATTTTCCTGGAGCGCTCAATGGATAGCAGCTGCCTGGCATCCTTGTCCCCAATCTTTGTGATAGGAGTACCTGCGGGAATACCACATGCCGCAGATTCTCCGGACTGCACCGCGCCCCACGATGAATGGATCACCTTATCATCTGTGAGCAATACGCCGTGCTTGATGTACAACGCCCGTACGGCGTCATGGAATCTGTGCTGCTGCTGTTTCTGACCCAACTGGGCAATCGAGCCGAAATTATCCACAAATCCCCGAATCTGCGACTCGGGATTAACATAACGACCAATCTGCAAGGGATTCCAACGCAGCGGGCCTGAACCATACGGGTGAAGCTGGCGAATGATGGTCTTGTTCTGCAAGGCCTGGTCACTCCACAACTGGCGCCAGCCCAGACCGAAGTCCAGTACCACGCAGCGCATGTTCCACTTGACGACCATTTCCCGCACGATTCGCATGGCAGCTACCGATTTACCAAAACCGGTGTTGGCCGCAAACATGGTGTGCATCAGGCGGGCTTTGTCCAGACGCACGGGGGCGCTGGTTAAGTTCATCGTTTCTGGCGATATGAAATGCCCCATCACCACCTCCCCTTTGTTGTTCGGGTAAAACGCCAATTCTTTAGGAGCACGCTCGATGACTTTCAGTGTTCCTTCCCGGATAATGGCTGGACAGGTCAATGAGGCTACATGCCTTGCACTAAGCGCAGTGGCATGACTGGTCCATAATTTCCCGTAGAAAGGATCATTCGCGGGAGCTTCATCGTCTGTAGGGTTGCTGTGAGGCAGGAATGATCTGGCATATCGGAGCATTTCCTCTTGTTCTTTGGGTGATTCGGGCCGGATCGTCACCACTGGCCGGGCTACATTTGCTCCATGCAGAGATTGGGGCAAAAGGCTTTCAGCAGCCTTCAATCCCGCTTCACTCGCTGTAACCACGACCACGTCGGTCATGAAGCCGCCATCGCTGATGGCTTCATTCATCACTGAAGATAATGCGTCCAGGTCTTCGGTGATTCGTGTGGCCACCCGGTCTTCTGTTGCCCAGGAGCGCCCCAGGCTAATAGATGGTGCGATACCGCCTGTAATACCCGTACCCAATGCCCGGCCTACGTTCTGTGCCTGGGACTGACTGACCGCTTCACTGAC
>JAIOTF010000198.1 GCA_021107195.1 Anaerolineaceae bacterium
CCTATTGCGCTACTTGTGATGCTGCATTTTTCCGTGATCAAGTGGTAGCAGTAGCAGGCAATAACGATGAAGCGGTTGAAGAGGCATTGTTCCTGACGAAGTTTGTCAGTGAAGTGCATTTTATCTCTCCATCTGAGGCGCTCAAGGTTCCGGAACACCTGGCAGAAGAATTGCAGAATCATCCCAAAGTGCGCATGTATACCAATGCTCGCGTAAAGGATCTCTTTGGCAAAGAACAACTGGAAGGCGTCCGGTTTTCAATGCCTGGCAGTGAAGAACAATCTGTTGCGGTGAGCGGCGCTTTTGTGTATCTTCAGGGGGGAAAACCGATCACGGAATATTTGATGGAGCAGGTCACCTGCGGAGAAACTGGCGGTATTCTTGTAGACGAAGAGTTCCAGACCTCACTTTCCGGGGTATTTGCAGTGGGCGATGTACTACAGGAACATGTTAAACAGGTCGTTGTCTCGGCATCTGAGGGAGCAATTGCAGGGATTGCTGTGGAAAAATTCCTGCGGGGACGCAAGAAGATGACAGTGGATTGGAGTAAATAATCCATCTCTACATGACAAAAACCGCAGCCTGAAAGAATTCTCAGGCTGCGGTTTTTGTCATGCGAAAAGGTTAATTGGAGAAAATGTTGCAAACGAGCGGGGATTGGTTTTCGTTTAGAAGCTGCCACTGGCCGATGAGCTTACTCATTGACACGTTGGTTTTGAGATGTCCGGGGAAAATTGTATCCCACTGGTCTGATTTTTGCGGTGCAGTGCCTGCCTGATTCAAACCACGGCAGATACCATTGAATAAAAGGGTTTCTTCCTGAAGGATCAAGTCTGGGTCGGGGTTGCCCTGACTGTTCAGTGTGGCTGTTGGTGTACCCACTAACCATTGATGCATTTCCAAAATCCCTTGATGATCGACCAGAATATAGCCATCCCATTCCAATTGATAGGCTTGTAAAATGTTCAGGAAACCCTGTGAAGGTTGTTTTCTGGTATTCAGATCAAGCGAATCTGCAAGTTGCGCAAGCGCAGGGTCGGGGAATGTCGCGGGATAGAGAGGTTTCATCGTGATGTACGTTTGCTCAGTGATCACTGAGAACAATGACCAGACAGAAACCAATTGAGGATCCCTGGACTCCAGGTCATCCACGTGAATGATAATGATATTTTTCTGTTCGGGCTGTGCATCTGCATTTTTCTGCGTGGCAGGCAGGGAAAAGAATGAAGAAAGACTACTTGCCGTGACCAAACCAAGTGCGGCAGAAACCAGAAAAACAAGAGAGAAGAGACTGAAGCGGGTTCGGTTCATTATGTATTTTTCCCTCGTATACGCTAATCGGGATCAGTGAGTTTGCGCTAAGGATGCAGTTTAATATGCAATCGAGAGCAAGAAAAAGATTCCCATACCGGATATGAAGCCGGCGAGACTGGTTAACCCTATGGAAAGCCAATCCTGAAATAATTCAGGTTCACGGGTTAGGCGGTAAGCATCCCGGAAAACGTGCCTGGCCAGTTTGTTTTCAGAGAGGGTTTGGATTGTAATATCCCAGAAGGAAAGTTCAAGTTGGTGTTGTATCTTTTTCATGAGCATGGCGTTTTCCTTAATCCGGTGTTACCGGGAAGTTGTGATTTTAATGATTTTGCCTTGTTCGCTGGCAATAACGCGGACTGTGCGAGGCATAATACGCCCATCTGCGGTTGTCGCTTTGAAATTGAAGATCAGCAAGAAAAGATCTTCATTGTACGGTTTCACTTTCGGCTTTTTTTTCAAAGTTTCCGGAAAGCGTTTATTGATCTTGACACAGATCTTTTCAATGGTTTGTTGATTCATGGTCATCCTTGCTGAACGGCCAGATCAGAAGCGCACTCTGCGGCGCAGGAATGCCGGGATATCGAGATTGCTGCGGTCGGCGGACATCTCCATCGTCGCGGGTTGTGGGGATTGGGTTTCTACGCCAACCAATTCTTCTTGTGCCTGGTTGGCGACGATGGTATTTCTTTGCTGAACTTCTTTTCCTTGTTGCGGAGCAGCAACAGGGGTGCCACTAAGACCTGTGATCACCAGAATGACCTGTACCCGGTCGTTCATTTCATTGTTGCAGATAATGCCTGGAATGACGCAGGCCTGGTCGCTGGTCTGTTTTTGTAACTCCATCAAGGCATGAGAAGTTTCCAGAAAAGAAAGATCGGTGCCACCGGTGAAATTGCAAATAATACCTGTGGCGTTTTCCAGCGGGATGGATTCCAAAATGGGGTGGTTGAGCGCCTGGTGGATGGCATCGTTTGCTTTGTTGATGCCATGCCCATGACCGATAGCGAGCAATGCACCGCCGCCTGATTTCATCATGCCGCAGATATGCGAGAAGTCTACGTTGATCAGCCCGGGCTGGGTGATCAGCTCGGAAATACCCTGAATGCCCTGGCGAAGCACATCATCTGCGAGGCGAAAAGCCAATTCCAGGGAAAGGTCTTTAGGGGCAACTTTCAATAGCCTGTCATTCGGTACGGTGATGAGCGTATCGGTGTATTTCTGTAGTTCTTGCAGTCCCTTCTGGGCGTTCGACTGGCGGCGACCCATTTCAAATGAGAAGGGTGTTGTGACCACAGCGATGGTCAGCGCTCCCAGTTCACGGGCAATGCGGGCTGCAACAGGGATTGAACCGGTTCCAGTACCGCCACCCATGCCGGCCGTCAGAAAGACCAGATCGGCGCCTTTGAGCGCAGCGCGAATCTCCTTGTGGCTTTCTTCAGCAGCGTTCTTGCCAACCTCAGGGTTGCCACCGGCACCCAGACCACGGGTGAGGCGCGGGCCCAACTGGAGTCTGGTTTCGGCAAGAGAATTCTTGAGTGCCTGCCTGTCGGTATTGGCCGCGATATATTCAACACCACTCAAGCCTAATTCGATCATCCGATTTACAGCATTTGAGCCGCCGCCACCGAGGCCAAAGACTTTCAAAACCGGTTTGTGTGCTTCAATCGGTGTATGTTTGATAGGGGGTAAGGACATTGTGGAATTCATTTTTCACCTCGTATTGAACACGTTGCATATCAAGTTGCAAAAAATGTGCCATCCCATGCAAGGTGCTGAATTTTGCATCCGGCTGCTGATAAATTTGCTATGGTGTTATCGGGATATTGATCGGGATCGCCAATTAAACTGACATGGCTGGCTGAAATCGCTTCTTTCATTGAAAAACCGATGGTGGGATGGAATTGGCGGATAAAGGGCTCAACACTGTTAAGAAGTGCATCCACTTTTTTCGGTTCCATTGGCGGGAGTAAAAGATAATGGGTCACGCGTTGGCCGCTGGCGTTTGGCAATGTAGTTTGAGAGGATTCGGGTTCGGTCATTTCTCCCAATTGTTCCGCTGCTTTCCGATTGAATTTCCGGAAATAGATTTTCAAATCCTGCACGATTAACTTTTGACTGCCGTCTGCCTGAAACCAGGCGTCTTTTGCAAATGGACTTGTCTTGTCTGCAGCCAGCAGCCAGAAATTGCAGGAAACAACGGACTCATCGATGGCATGTAACAGCGTTTTGGGATTTTCAGGCGTTGGGATTTTTTCTCCCATCAGCAAGCGAATGATTGACATGTTCATGTCGGTGTGCTGGTCCAGGTTGAAGTTGGCGCGGTGAAGCATGGGGTCTTGAGGGATACCAGCCTGAAGAAGAAATATCGGGCAGGATCGGTCAAGCACTTCCCGGCAGATTGCTTGATACCATTCAAAAATGCGAAAACCACGATGGTCTTCTTGACCAGGTGGCAGCAAATATGGACGGGAGAGCGGCCATTGCTTTGGGCCGCCAGCACCCCAGTTGAGTGAATGGCGGTTTGTCCAGGCATAGGCGGTTAACACCAGTTGATTCAGGAGGGCATAGTTTCCTGTGTCAGTCAGGTTTTGCAGCATTGCGCGCAGGAAACTGGTATCCCAATAATTTCCGCCTGGTTCCAGCGGCGGCATGAAGGGGAGTAATCCGTGATCTATTGTCAGGTTTGCAAGGGGTAAGAAGTGCGCTAAAAAATGTTGGATGAGGTCTTTATTGGCCCAATTGACAGCATTCCAAGAGGCATGGATGTTGGGACGTTCTGTTAACAGCACACCATTGATACCCCAATTCCTGTAAGATTTGAGCAGGAGAGACAGGTCTGCATCATGAGGAGGTCGTTCCAGGTTTAAATTGAATTGAATGATTGGTTCTATGCCGGACTGGACCAATTCGCTGATGAAAAATTCCGGGATGGCGCGCCGGGTCTCTGATTTTAAGACCAGCCAGGACGTATTCAGGGCTTTAAGCTTCGGTAACCAGGTGCGCAAATCACTTTGCTGGTAATGCAAGGTATCAGGATAATAATGAAAGCCCAACCGGGTGCTTTGATTTGAGAAAAAGGCTTGAGAAACTTCCATTTTGCATTTCTTCCATGTTTGGAGCGGATATGCCCAATTGGGTAGCAAGAAGCATGCCAGCGAAAGCTGATGGAAAGCAGCAAAATAATGGTGCAAGCCAGCTTATCTGCTATAATTTTCAAGTTATGATCTTTGTAACGGGTGGTACAGGATTTATTGGTGAAGCATTGGTGCGCCAGTTGGTTGCAGCCGGTAAACCTGTTCGAGTGCTGTTAAAACCTTCCCCACAATCGCCAAAAATTCCCAAAGGCGTTTCTCTTGATGTAGCGGTATCCAGTTTACTGGATGAGCGCAGCTTGCGTTCAGCGATGAAGGGCGTGGATGTGATCTTCCATCTCGCTGGTTCAGAGCGACAAGGAATTCGAGGCGATCTTTCTCAAGTTGATGTGGAAGGGACACGCATTTTATCCCAGGTGGCAGTTGAGGCTGGCGTGTCCCGCATATTTTATTTGAGTCATTTAGGTGCCGACCGCGCTTCTGCTTACCCGGTTTTTAAAGCAAAAGCGCTGGCAGAGAATTTCTTGATCCAGAGTGGATTAGACTACACGATTTTTCGCTCTGCTATTGTTTTTGGGCAGCGCGACCAGTTTACCCAGCCACTGGCATATTTATTGAGGCGTACCCCATTCATTTTTCCTCTGCCGGGTGATGGAAAAAGCCTGATCCAGCCATTGTGGGTTGAAGATATGGTCACTTGTCTGTTGATTGCACTGGATGATGATAAAACGATTCGTCAGACTTACTCTATTGGTGGTTCTGAAACCTTTACTTTTCGGCAGGTAGTCGAGATCGTGCAGGAGAAATTATCGATCCGACGCCGTTTGGTAGAGGTGCCGCCACCTTATTTGCGATTTTTCCTGTTTGGGTTCGGTCAGGTTTTTAGACAATTGGCCATGTCATATTATATGCTTGATTATTTATCGGCAGACCGAACCTGCCCATTGGATACGCTGCCGCGGGTTTTTGGTTTGATGCCCGAGCGCTTTACATATCAACTGGATTATTTACTGCGTTCATAATTCTCAGGATTGAAAAGGTCTTCATGACGAACAAAGCAGTTTGTATTCACGGCCACTTCTATCAACCGCCCAGGGAAGACCCACTTACAGGGCAAATTCCGCATGAACCTGGTGCTGAACCCTTCACAAATTGGAACGAACGGATTCTGGCGCATTGTTACCGTCCAAACGCCTCTTTGGGAAATTTTGAACGGATCAGCTTTGATCTTGGCCCTACCCTGGCAAAGTGGATGAACGATCAACACCCAAATATTTTGGAGAAAATCGTTGCACAGGATCAGCGCAACATGGATCGCTATGGTGTTGGGAATGCACTTGCACAGCCTTATCATCACACCATTTTGCCGCTGGCTACGCGCGAGGATAAAGAAACCCAGGTGCGTTGGGGAATCACGGATTTTAAGTCGCGTTTTGGACATGCACCATTGGGCATGTGGCTGCCTGAAACAGCAGTGGATATTGAGACGCTGGAGGTTTTGGCAGAAAATGGTGTTCAGTTCACAATTTTGGCCCCGTGGCAGGCAGTAGATGAAGCGATCGATGTAACCCGTCCATATTTTGTTCCATTACCAGGAAACAAATGGATCACAGTTTTCTTTTATACCCAGGATTTGAGTACACAGATCAGCTTTGATCCTTCCGTAACTTCCAATGCTGACCTTTTTACGAAGAACTTCCTCCTTCCAAAATATGGTTTGAATCATACTGGCCAGGATGTCCCGGAGTTATTTACCATCGCTTCGGATGGTGAGCTGTATGGGCATCACCAATCATTTCGCGATAAATTTTTGCAGCGATTGACGACAAAAGCGCTGAAAGAGCAAGGCATAGATTTGACCTTTCCTGCTTTATGGCTGAAGGAGCACCCCGCGGAGGATACCATGGCGATCAGATCCAATACGTCCTGGAGCTGCTCGCATGGTGTGCTGCGCTGGAAAGAAGAATGCGGCTGTACGCCAAACGGCGGCTGGAAGAAACCTTTTCGCACGGCTTTGAACAAGATTGCAGCGGCTGTGGATGAGGAGTATTTGAAGGTATTGCGGGGTTATCCAGGGAATCCCTGGGAATTGCGCAATGCTTATGGGCTTGTGCTTTCGGGGGTAATGAAAGAGGAAAAACTCATCGAATCGATACTTCGCGTTCCATTAAGCCAGTCTGAATTCGAAAGGATACAGATCTTACTGGCAGCACAATATGAACGCCAGCGAGTGTTTACTTCTTGTGGCTGGTTCTTCGATGATTTCGGGCGCATTGAACCGCAGAATAATGTTGCTTATGCGGCGCAGTCGGTTTGGTTGACCTACGTAGCAACCGGCGTTGACCTTGCAGAACAAGCGATGGAGTGGCTTCGCCCGGTGAAAAGCTGGCGAACAGATGTGCGAGCAGATGAGGTGTTCAAGAAACATCTTTTACAGGCAAAGACAGCTGCACATAATCTCTCAAAATGGACTTCCGCTCAATCGTTGAGGGATTCAAGCAATAACGCTACCTGATATTTTGAGTTTTCTTTTGCTTCCATTAAGGTTTGAACATCAGCATCCAGACTCAGGATCAATTCAACAAAGGTATTTGCATTGAAATCCGGTTTCGCAACGGCAGCAAGCACAGCATTGGCAGTCATCCACCACACAAATTCTTCAAACGATTCCTTGTCATACCAAAGGATACCCTTATGGCGGTTGACGCCCAGAAATCGCTGGATTTCTTCCATTGAAAGCCATTCGTTCATGCATTGATCCAAGCTTGTTTTCCCACGCTTTGCCAGCCAATCCTGTTCGCGGATGAGCAGTTGGATGATATTAACCATTTCTGATGAGTGCTCTTGCGTGCTTCCAAATTCCTGATAGCAATCTTTCAATATATTGGAAAGCCGCCATTCCTGGAACAAGCTTAGGCTTTGCTCTGCATGGTTTATTTCACCGACGGCTCTGCCAATATCCCGCACAAACAGGAAAGCGAACAGGATCAACCAGCGCTCCGGGGTTTCATCGAGGCCGTCCTTCAAGGTGGTCAGGGCTGCCTGGTAGGTCTTCCCGCCGGGCAGGGGATAATGCGTCCGGTCAATCACCAGCCAGGATAGAAGGACATCCAGGCTGACGGTCAGACGTTTTTGCAGCGAATTCCTATCAAAAGAAAGATTGGTCAGTGATTGTATGCCGTCGAGAAAGGCAGCATATTTACTGTCGGCTTCTTCCAGAAGGGGCGCAACAAGCTGCTGTTTATCCTCACCACCACATCGTGCACCGAGCAGGTATTGGAAATAACCGCGATTGGCGATCTGCTGGAAGGGATTTAACACTGGCTGCAGGAGGAGTTCCGCCAGTGCCTGTTGAATATTGGGTACGCCGCGTCCACCGAGATATTCGTATAGTCGTTTGTATGAAGCGTATTCATCGTCCTGCACCTGGCGGATATCAACGAATGTGTGACATTGATAGGCATGCAAATCCACAAACAGACCATTTTTAGCAATTTCTTGCGAGTTTCGCAGATATTCAAGATTGGAGGATTGATCTCGCAGAATGACATAGGTGTTCGGGTGCGGGGATAATTCGAGCGCGCTGGCGAGATCTGTTTGCTGCATAGTGCCGCTGCCGTCTTTGGGGTTGAAGACAGCCGAAGTGCGGATAGTACCACTGGTGTTGGCAAATTTGTTGTGATAGACCACCAGATTATGCTGGTTGCCGAGTCCGTTGGTGTACGCGTAGACGTTCTCATTCACAGTTCCAGCGTCTGTGTAAAAATCAAACAGTCGGAAAAGCTCGATGCCTGCAAATTCTGCCCGGCGGTGAAGCAAAGGGAATATCTGACGCTCGTGGCGGTAGATCAAATCGGAGCGAGGGGTTTCATCCCAATACGCTTTCTTGTATTCCATGCCATATTTTTCTGAAAAGCCTTCAATTTGTCCATGTCCGAACATCGGCAGACCGGGCATAGTTGCCATCAGTGTGCAGATACCAAAGTATTTATCGCCATCGCCAAATTGGTCAATGGCGGTGCGTTCGTCCGGATTGTTCATGAAGTTAACAAATCGTTTGAGGATTTCAGGATCATACTCAAGGGTATTTTTAATGATCAGGCGGTATTTGGCATTATCTTCATCCCGCAGGATATTCATAAAAGCGCTGTTATAGACTCGGTGCATGCCTAATGTGCGCACAAAATAGCTTTCCATCATCCAGAAGGCTTAGCCAACAACAGGGTATCTGGCGCTTCCTGGGCAACGCGATCAACCACATCCCGCCAGAATTCGTTGGTGAAAAGAGAATCAAATTGTTCACGGGTCATGCCGTGATCAGCACGGGTGGCAATATC
>JAIOTF010000425.1 GCA_021107195.1 Anaerolineaceae bacterium
CTGGTTTCACGTCCTGATGGATCATCCCCAATTCATGGGCATAGTGCAGTCCCCAGGCAAACTGAATGGCCACGTCCAGTATATCTTCCATGCGGCACAGTTTGCCTTTCCTGATCCAGTCATCCAGGCTGCCGCCTTCCACCAGCTCGGCGAACACACAGGGCAGCTCGTCAATATTGCGCACATAATGGCAGGTGGCGATGTGCGGGTGCAGGCCCAGATCTACCCACGCCTGGGCTTCATTGACAAAGGTCTCCACTCCGGCTTGCGCCACCACCTCAGCTTTGGGCTGTTTGAGGGCCAGGTCCAGGTTCCAGGCATTGTGGTGCACCCGGTAGACTATGCCCATACCACCCTCACCCAGCTTGCCTTTGATCTCATAGGTGTCCAATAATACCTGACCCGGCTGCCATTCAGCTGTGGTCTGCGGCGATTCCTGAGGGTGAGCATGTCGTGATCCCGGAAAACTCCCCTTGTTCGGAAGAGCCGGACGGTCTGGCACAGACTTCACTTGCACCAGCTTGCTGCATTTTGGACACAAAGATGCATCCGGGGCAGAGGAAAAAAATTCCAGCCCACAACGAATACATAAGCGAATGCTGTCCCTGTCATCCATTCTTAACTTTCGTCACCTTTTTGATCAAGATCACGCATAAAGCGCTGAGCTCGATAAGCGACACCCATGATATTCTTGGCCCGTGGCGAGGAGGCACGAACAGCATGCAGATCTTCATCCATCTCCCGCACCATTTTGGAGGCAATATCCCTGTCCAGCAATTGCAAATACTCACGCAGCTTATTGCGTTCCTGGTCAGCCTGTTTCAATTCCGGTGGATTGCCTCGCGCAACTGCCCGCGAATAATGCAGCACCTGCGTGGCGCGCATCTGATGGGCAACGCGTTCGGCCACCGGCTTGACCACACCCATATCGAGCTTGAAAGCCTGCTGCGTGATGAAACGCACGGTAACCCGGTTGAGTGCTGTTGCCAGTTGAGAACCGGCGGGAGTATGGTATTGCACCTCGCCATCGATGCTCAAACGCTCGCCGTCTTTCCCGGAGAAAAGGGTTAATCGCAGCGGAATTTCCACCTCCAGATCGGCAGGGATGTCGCCTATCGAAACCACCAGCCCCCCCTCCGACAATTCGGCTTTGTAGGCAGAGGAAAGCGGGATCGCGGTTGTTCCCTCCGGCAGCCGGATGTGAATTTGCACATTACGCGCAGCCAGGTCCGCCGCTTCGCCCAGTTCGCCAGTCAGATAGGGGACGATCTGATCGGACGATTGAATGTGATAGTAACGACCTCTGCCCTGTGTGGCAATCTCGGTCATCAAAGCTTCGTTATAATCCAGGCCAACGCCCATGGTGGAAACAACCAGCCCATTTTTTGCCGCTTCACTCGCTAGTTGACCCACAACTTCCAGATCAGTTTCGCCGACATTGGCCTGGCCATCGCTGAGCAGCAGGATCAAATTGCTTTCCGCCCGTCCTTCCTTTGCCTGCTGGATCCCCAAGTCAAGACCGCCATACAGGGCCGTCATCCCCCCGGCTTGGATCTCGTTGATGACACTTTCAATCAATTTCTTTGTTTGCTGGTTAACGGCAGTGGGCTTCAAGACCAGCCGCGGTTCATTTGAAAAGACACTCACCGATACCACATCGCCTTCCCGCAAAAGCCGGGAAGCCATGTGTAAAGCCTGTCTGGTCTGTTCGATTTTGCTGCCCTGCATTGACCCTGAAATGTCAACCACCGCATGAAAGCTCAAAGGAGGACGACCGCTTTCCGTTTGGGCAGCATGTTCCTCAGGCACCTCTTTGGGCGTACGCAAGGTCAGCAGCAAATGGCGGTCTACCATCTGCCCGGCCGGTGCGCTCACCTGGTCAAGTTCCATCTGTGCTAGTAGGTAGGAACCCGTTTGAGAGGGCGCCAACGGAACCACATCTACCAATTCACCGCCGCAGCGCTGGCATTCCTTGACGCCAACTGGCTCATCTTGCAGCAATCCACAGAACAAACATCGCATACGTTTTGCCATTTTTCCTCCGCTCATCAAAACATTGAGATTTCTTCGCTTATTTTCATGATACAACAAAGCCATGAAAAAATACTACAGCAACCAATACTAATCATTCCTCTTCACTGGATAACAGCCGGAATATGCTCACTTTTCATTGTTCTCCGCTGAGATAATCTTCTATTTCCTTCAACCCCATCCATGCATCAGGAATTGCTACATCCATCTCTTCTCCGCGCAGCCAGAAGAGCACGGCGTCCATTTCACGATCCAGCAGACCATAGACGCCCTGATAATCCCGCAAATAACGCGTAAAAGCCCTGCGCATTGACAAAGATTCAGCAAACAAAATGCTCATGCGCGTCCCTGCGGACATGAACTGCAAACGAATCAGATTGGGATCATAAGAATCATCATACTCCCGCCAATCGTTATAAACTGTGAGATAGATATACCCGATAGAAATTTGCTCCTTGTTGTAGACATCTTCCATCCCGTTTCTCTCAACAAAATCGCGCAGCGGTTCGTCCGGATCAAAATAAAGGGATGTCATAAAATCCCATTCCTTGCTGTCATCGTCGTAGGGGATAGGGAGCTTCTTTTCTGTGCCGGCCCAGGCTTCAAAAGGCAGGCGCATGATCTCTCCCGGGTAAAGGATGGCCGTTTGTTCCTTTAAATCGTGGTCTGCGAACCTGGCCGCCCCTTCCAGCAAATGCCAGGGATCCTGCCGCTTGAAATAGAGCACAAAACTATAATCAAGGCCCATCTTTTATGTCCTCCCTGCAGCCATCTCTTCCAGTTTTCGGCGCACACCCTCTGGCCGCAGCCAGCCATAGCCGCGGCAGCCTAGCTCTACAAGAAACTGCTGGAAATCCTCTTCTGTCCATGTCGGCTTGCCACGGCGGGTGAAACCATCTGGGCCATACGGCGTATGCAGAGTCAGGAATATCTCTAAGTAAGGCCGGACTCCCTCATTCCAATCAACAAGATCGGGAAACTCATAATCCCAATCCAGGCCCCACACCCGCAGTGTC
>JAIOTF010000309.1 GCA_021107195.1 Anaerolineaceae bacterium
GAAGAAAAACTGATTGAACAAAGCCAAAAAGAAAGCTATCTTCAAGGGCGTCAACGTCATCCAGGTCATATTCCAGGCAGGTTATATGGCACAGATGTAATGGGAAGTCAATAAGGGAAGGGGAAAGCAAATCAAAGTCACCCAAAGCGAGAAAGAGCTTCGGCTGAATAAAACTGATTATTGAATGTAGTGCGGGAAAACGAAAATCAGCAAAGATTACCGCAGAAGAGTCTTTTAAACACAAAACAAAAAAGCAGGTACGATTAGGATGTGGTGAGGGAAGAGGGCGGCAAAGGGATGGGTTTCTTTTTAGCACCCCAGGGAATAGAGTTGAGTTCAGCGCCGATGCCCAATTGGTCGAGCTGCAAACGAACAAAGGCAGCTGTGGAGAGGTGAGCAGGGCGGTTTTCTTTGCCAAGGGCGTAGGCAAATTGCAAGTATTTTCGGGCAACAATTTCCGGTTGAGCAGGGCGCAGGTGCAAGTGTTAAGCGACAGAGTGGTCGCGTATGTTAACTCCCATTCTAATTTGTGTTCTGTGAAGAAATTGGCCAATATTGTGATTTATTTCTGTTAGAAACGATTCTAGAGGCTTTCTGGCTCGCCGTAATCAATATATTCCTCTGCAGGAGCTTCTAAGCGATCCATTTCGTGATAATAGAGCATTGTCGTCTCAATGCTCTTGTGTCTTGCCATCGCCTGCACCTTGTGTATCGGTGCTTCATTTTCAATTGCTTTGGTAATGGCTGTATGCCTCAAACTGTGTGTGGTTTTATTTTCACCAGTGACCCCGGCCAGGCCATAATACTTTTTGACTATGCCCCGAATTGCGCGTAAACTCAACCGTTTACCATATGAACGGTCTGAGAAGGAAACGAATATCGGGGATTCGGACTTTTTACCTTCTCCTGTTTTTTTCAGAGGGATTGTCTTGCGCACAGCCATCCATCTATGCATGGCATCCTGTAGATGAGGATTGACCAATACGATAATATCATCCGCTTCGATGTGGCCTTTGCCTGTAACGTAGAGCACCAATCTACCTTTCTCGGTCCGGAGATCATTTGTGTCAGCTCGATGGACCTCAACCGAACGCGCGCCGGTGTAGGCCATCAGGGAAAGCATCGCTAAATCTCGTTTACCAATATCTGTGTTTGGATCAGGCATTGCCAACACCAGGCGTATCTCAATATCAGTTAATGATTCTCTTTTGTGACGAGCAGCGTCACGCGATGCTCCTCTCACATTTTTAGCAGGATTGTATGCCAGATCTCGCGATTCTACTGCCCAGGCGAATAAAGCCTTCACACCGGCCAGCCAGGCATTGACTGTAGCCGGTGATTTTCCCTCGGCCAACAATGCGCCTTGCCAATCGAGGATGGCATCATAATCAATGACTTCAACATAAGCAGACTCGCACCATTCGATTAATTTCATGGCTCCGCGCTGGTATGCTTTGGCTGTATTCTGAGCCAGCTGCCGGGCTTTCACTTTCCTGGTCAATGAATTCTGCCAATCTGTAAGAAGGTTTGCTGTATCGAAAACAGGAAGGATCTGTTTGGGTTGATTCTCAATGATTGCCATAAATTTATCCTGTAAGCTGCGTGTAAATTCGGTGCAAAACAAATTAAATTGGCCAAAAAAGAGCTGCATTTTGGGGCCAAATTTCAGGCGTATTTGTATTGCCTATAAACAATATTACAGGCAATACATCAATTATGTCAAGGGCAAATAGTGAGCAAAAGATGGCGTTGGTTTTGAACTACGTGAGGATGGAATCTCGGGGTAAACGCAAATTTGTATCTTGTTCCAGAACGTACCGGTTGCATCCTGTTTCCCTCTGGTGATTTATGATCGAGCAATTTTCTTCAGTAATATCCCCAAATAAAGTGCTCACCAAAGTAAGATTTTCAGTGATGCAATGCAATGCCCATTTCTAATTGTCGTTGACAGCAAGCTGAGCATCGCTGAGTTTTCACTCTAAAAACTAGCACCATTGGTTATTAGAATTGTCTTTGTATTTTCAATGTATAATCATGCAAGGAAAAGGTTTTTGGGAAACGTCTCTCTTATTACCACTTTGAAGTGGCAATTCCACACTATCTGCTCAAGCCATAATCTGGTTATTTACGAATGGGGCAAGCAGGATATAGCAGAAAAATTTTGTAATTTATATATTAGCTAAGAGTTATTAGGGTATTTTCTGAGCGTTGCCAATGAATGAACAACAAATTGAACAAAATCTGCTCACAAAGTTAGCCGATCTCAAATATACCTACCGGCCTGATATCCGCGACCGCGCCGCATTGGAAAAGAACTTCCGCGAGAAATTCGAGACACTCAACCGCGTTCATCTCACGGAGAACGAATTCTCCCGCCTGATGGAGCAGATTGTAACGCCAGACGTATTCATGGCTGCCCGCATCCTGCGCGAACGGAACAGTTTCGAGCGGGACGATGGCACGCCGCTGTTCTACACCCTGGTCAACATTAAGGACTGGTGTAAGAACACCTTTGAGGTGGTCAATCAGTTACGCATCAACACCGACTACAGCTACCACCGTTACGATGTAATCCTGCTTATTAATGGCGTGCCGGAGGTGCAGATCGAACTGAAAACCCTGGACATCAGCCCGCGCCGGGCCATGCAACAAATTGTCGATTACAAAAACGATCCTGGCAACGGCTACACCAAAACCCTGCTGTGCTTCGTGCAGCTCTTCATCGTTAGCAATCGCAGCAATACCTGGTACTTCGCCAACAACAACGGCCGCCACTTTAGCTTTAACGCTGACGAGCGCTTTCTGCCGTTTTACCAGCTTGCCGGTGAAGACAACAAGAAAATCACCCATCTGGATAGCTTTGCCGAAAAATTCCTGACTAAGTGTTTGCTGGGCGAAATGATCAGCCGCTACATGGTATTGGTAGCCAGTGAGCAAAAGCTGATGATGATGCGCCCCTACCAAATTTATGCTGTCAAAGCCATTGTGGAGTGCGTCCACCAGAACGCCGGCAACGGCTATATCTGGCACACCACCGGCAGCGGTAAAACGCTGACATCCTTCAAGGCATCCACGTTGCTCAAGGACAACCCGGATATTGAA
>JAIOTF010000216.1 GCA_021107195.1 Anaerolineaceae bacterium
GGCAGCATCCAGTTTGGCCTGGTGTTTGGACAGGAATTCCGGCACCGCCAAATTGCTGAACAATGTTGCTTTGCCATAGCGCATTTTGACATACAGCACGGTCAGCACGCTGCCCAGGATGATGGCGGCGATGCCGATCAATCCGGCTTCAGGGCCAAAAGGTCCGCCGGTGAAGAGCTGTGACCCTTTCTGTTCGATAGCGATCAGGGTTGCCCCGGCGTTGGTGCCGCTGACCGGGAAGCCAAACACATTGCCCTGGAAGAAATTCCAGGTGATGTGTACGCCGATTGGAATGGCCAGTTCACCGGTCAGGATGAAACCCATTGCCAGGAAGATGCCGGCCAGAAAGATGTTAAAGGAGCTGACCCAGGTGGCGTTGGGATTGCCCGCATGCAGCAGGCCGAAAAATGCCGAAGAAAGCAAGAGGCTGATCAAAATAGCTGTTTGCGGATTGATGCGCTTGAAGACGTTGAAGCCTTCCGACAGGTTTTTCAGGTGGAAACCACGGCTGAAGAACTCTTCATAGATACCGACATTGACGAAGAACAGCAATTGCAAAAGGAAGCCCACCCAAAACGGGTATTGTGAATTTGGATCGTGAAATATATCGGTGATGGTGATCCACCCAGCGGCATATTCGACAAGAAAGATGAGCGCCATCAGCACAGCTCCTAACAGCATGCCGAAGCCCAGGTCGGTCCACCAATTGCGCGAGAAATGTATGCCAAAATCAGTAAATTTGCGCCGGCCAAACAGCCGGCCTGTCAGCCAGATGCTGCCCATGAATCCGAGGAGGGTTGTCAGGACAGAGAGCAGATTAAGGGCGATCAGCATCCCGGGTGCGGGTTGCATTTCTGATTGCAGTAAGTAGAATTGCAAAAAGCCCAGGGGGAGCGCCAGCACAAACATCAGGATCAATTGAATGATCAGCCGCCATACCATGGCAAGTCGTTTCTCTTCGGGATTCCAGAATAGTCTTAAGAGCATATCAAGTCCTTTTCATTATGATGATCAGTAAAAAAATATTGTCATAAGTATATACGGATTCATGGCGTTTTCGTTGCAATCCTTGTTTGGGTTCCTGGTCTCAGGTCATTTGTATCAAAAAACAGCGGCTGTAATTGCCGCTGCGGTTGGCACAACATGTTGGGTCAGGCTCAGCCCTGGCGTGTAGCGCTTAGCTTGCCGTAGCGTTTGCTGAGGGCGCGCACCTGTTCGACGGCATGATAGGAAGAACGTACCAGAGGGCCGCTTTCTACCCATTTGAAGCCGATCTCTTCTTCGCCGTAGCGTTTCAGTTCGTCGAATTCTTCCGGACGGTAATAGCGGGCGATAGGCCAGTGGCGGCGGCTGGGCTGCAAATATTGCCCGATGGTCAGGATGTCCACTTCCCATTCGCACAGTTCGCGCATGGCGGCTTTGACTTCTTCTATCTCCTCGCCCATGCCGACCATCAGTCCCGACTTGGTCAGCACATGCGGGTTGAGCTTCTTGGCATTGACCAGGGTATCCCGGCTCCAGTCATGCCGGTTTTGCGGCTGCACTTCTTTGGAGAGGCGCGGCACCACTTCCAGATTGTGATTAAGAATGTCCGGATGGGCGTCCATTACGATCTTCAGCGCTTCCACGCTGCCCTTAAAATCGGGAATGAGTACTTCCACCGAACATCCCGGCTGCAATTCACGGATGCGGCGGATGATTTCGGCAAAAATGGGCGCGCCGCCGTCCGGACGCTCGTCGCGGTTGACGCTGGTGATCACGGCATGCTTCAGGTTCATCGACTTGACCGCCTGTGCGACGCGTTCCGGTTCGTCCCAGTCGATCGGGCCAGGACGGCCGTGCTTGACATCGCAGAACTTGCAGGCGCGGGTGCACACGTCGCCCAGTACAAGGAAAGTGGCTGTGCCGCTGCCAAAGCATTCACCGATATTGGGACAGTGGGCTTCTTCACACACTGTGTGCAGTACCTTGGCGTCGATCAATTCCTGCACATGACGGAAAGATGTGCCCGAAGGCTGGTTGATGCGGATCCATTCCGGACGCCGCTGAGGCCGGACGTTTTGCTGGACGGGCTCCATTCGATCCCGCGCGGGGTCTCGTTTGATATTTGTCATTTTTGCTCCTGTGGCGGATTATACCATTGGGGAGGAAGGGATTCGGGATTAGGCAATTCGGGATTAGGGGGCATAATAGCATTTTTAGGAAAATCTTGTTTTTTGCGCCTTTGCAGTTTTGCATGAGAAAAAAGAGAATGGGCCGCGAAAGAAGACTCTTTTATTATGTGCCCAATCCTAATCCCTAATTGACAAGTTGACGAATCAACTTGTCCCGAATTGACTAATTCCTAATCAACGAATTGACTTCTCCACATGATATACTGCAAGCAAGAAAAATTCATCACACAGGATGGCATTGAATGCTGTATTTGGTTGCAACCCCGATTGGCAATTTGGGTGATATCACTCTGCGTGCGTTGGATACCCTGCGAGAGGTGGATCTGGTCGCCTCGGAAGACACCCGCAAAACCGGCATGCTGTTGAAGCATTTTGAGATCAGGAAGCCGCAGATTTCTTTCCATGAATACAATGAACAGAAAGCCTTGCCCAAATTGCTGAGGGCTTTAGAGGAAGGCAAGAAAGTGGCGGTGGTCACCGATGCCGGCAGCCCGGCGGTTTCTGACCCGGGTTTCATCCTCGTGCGGGCGGCGGTGGCGGCTGGTATTCAAGTCACAGCGATTCCCGGCCCGACGGCGGTCATTACCGCACTGGTGGTTTCGGGTTTGCCAGTCAACAGTTTCACCTTCCGCGGTTTCCCGCCGCGCAAATCCGGTGCCCGGCAGCGCTTCTTTGCGGTAGATGAACATTCGCCGCATACTCTGGTCTTTTATGAAAGCCCGCACCGCTTGCCGGCTTTTCTGGAGGATGCGTTGGTGGTATACGGTGACCGCCAGGCGGCGGTGGCTAACGATTTGACCAAGATGTTCGAAACCGTGGATCGCGGTACGCTCTCGGAAATGATCGCCCATTTTGAAGCGGTCGAACCGCGTGGGGAGTATACGATCGTGATCGCCGGGTTGGACCGCAAAGCGGCGAAAGCTGCGGCCAGTGCCGATGCAAAAAGGGATTCAGCAGGATGAACCGCTTCTTTGTTTCCCCTGACTGCCTGCAAGATGGCAAGGTGACCTTCCCGGCCGGGACGGAGCACCAATTGCGCCGTGTGCTGCGTTTGCAGCCCGGCCAGCAAGTGATCGTACTCGACAATCAAGGCAATGAATTTGAAGTCGGGCTGTGTGCAGAAACGGGGGGGACATTGGGCGGCAAAATACTGTCTTCACGACGGGCGGCGGGCGAGCCGCACACCCGTCTGACACTGTATCTCTGTCTTTCGCAGCGCGAAAAATTTGAATGGATGCTGCAAAAATGCACCGAGGTGGGGGCGGCCGGGTTTGTGCCGGTTATCTCCAGCCGCAGCCTGGTGCAGCATGCGGAATCAGTGGAAAAGAAATATCCCCGCTGGCAAAAAATCATCCAGGAGGCCGCCGAGCAGAGCGGACGGGGTTGTATCCCGACTTTGGGCGCGGTGCTGCCATTTGCAAAGGCTGTGCAGGCCGCTGCGGCCAGCGGGTTTTCCCTCATTCCCTGGGAAGGAGAAGTTGCGCATAGCCTTAAGGGGGCTCTGAAGGACATGCCGGAAGGCGGGCAGTCTATTGCGGCCTTGATTGGTCCTGAGGGGGGATTCTCGGCGGAAGAGGTGGCTGCGGCGCAGGCGGCTGAAATCCAGCCGATCACGTTGGGGGCGCGTATTCTTCGTATGGAAACCGCTGCCGTGGTCACGGCGGCGCTGGTATTGCACGAACGGGGGGAAATGGCCTAAGGCCGGCGCAGCTCGATTGACTCGGGCGGCTGCCCGGCGGTGATTTGCACCGTTACACGTTCACCTTCTATTATTGGACTCAACAAAGCAGCATACACTTCCCACACACCATCTCCGGCGGGCAGAGAAAAGAGCCCGTTTCCCTGTGAACTGCCCCAAGCTCGGGCGCCGTCGCTGGTGCGTTCGGCAAAGACGCGGATATCGGCGGCGGGCTCGCCCTGCCAGTTTTTGACAATGCCAGTGATGTAGCTGGTGGCCTGCTGGTAAACGAACTCAATCGGGTCAAGCTGCGGCAGGACGATTTCCATATTTTCTTTGGTGGCGAAATAATTACTGACCTTGCAGTTGGCATCAGCGATGCGGCTGCCGCAGCGCACACCGACCATGGAAACGCGCCAGGAGGTGTAGCTGTTAACCGGCACGTAGGCATAAAAATGGCCTTCGGAGTCACTGACCGTGTCGATGCGATACGCCTGGTTGCCGTTCAAGGGGACCAGGGCGATTGAGACGCCTTCAATCGGGTTGGCATTCTGGTCGGCGACCATGCCCTTGACGTTGAAGCTGTCTTCGATATCTTCGATGGGCGCATTGTTGATGTCGTTTGTGAAGGAAAGATGGGGGGTATACATCCAGCCTACCTGCCCGCCTGGCGACTGTACCTTGACCCATTGATTGCCCCTGGCCCGGGTAAGGATGGTGACCTTGTCCCCTTTTTTATAGGTGCCCAGGATGGAGTGCAGCGGACTGGGACCAGCACGCATGTTGAGGCCATCCGGTTTAACCTCCGCTTCAATAAATGCCGGTGCAGGGGTGGTTGCAGTGGGTATCGGAGAAGGCGCTGCGACTGGTGTGGCCGTTTGGGAAAGGGGTGTTTCTGTGGGGGCGGGGGCATCCGGCGTGGCTTCGGGCTTTGCCAGAAGGGAACATCCGGCCGTTAGAAGAAATATGGCCAATATCAGTATGGATTTTCGAAACTTTGCTGTCATTATTCCACCTCGCTCATCTGCTGCGATTGTAACATAAGCAGATCGGGTTATTCTTTTAGAGATTGATGAGATTAAAGAGAGAAAGTTTTCTGTATATAGGTGTGTGGTTCTGGATACGTGTATTTTATTTATCATGTTTTTCGATATGTTCTAACGAGCGTTGTATCATTTCCTTGACGAGCCTATGCTCTTCCTTTTTTGCTGATTTCAGGCAGTTTTCGGCCTGAGTTGTACCTATTTGTCCCAGACTTCTTGCCGCTTCCCAACGATGTTGAGGTACATGACTCGTCATTAACACTTCTTTCAAATATTCAACGGTATCTGTACGGGGAAACGCTTGAAATGACCGGATCAGCTTCCATTGGATGACAGGGTGATTGTGATATTTTTTGCAGAGCATGATGAGTGTCTCAAAAGCTTGTTGTTCGCCAGAATAGTACGAAACATATCCGACAGCATCAATACATTCCGCAGTGACAAAGGGGTCCAAACTTTCCCCCAGATTTTCGATCAACGTTGGCAGCGCCGCCGGTCCTATTTTTACAATTGTTCTGGCAACGATATCTCTTGGAAGTGGATAATTCCATTTTTTAAACAAATCTTTTGGCAACGCATAATGCTGATTGTGACCGATTTTGCAGATAATGTTCATGAGATCCGGTAATGCCGGTAAACCTATTGCACCGAGTGCTTCAGATTGAGCGAGTCGGGAATATAATGCCGTTTCTTCGGATAATTGTTTGCAGAGCACGGGGATCGCGCTCACACATCTCTTGCGTCCAAGCAGGGTTGCGGTGGCCGTGCGCGTTTGGGCATTTTTATGTTGCAAGAGGGAAATCAAGTCTTCCTGGGCATACGTTTCAAATTGTTGCTCAAATCCAGGAGGGGTTTCTCCTCGTTTTGCCCGGGCGTTCATTTTCTCAGGGTCAGTCGCTTTCATTGATTGTCGTTTCTGTTGTTGAGCAGATTAAATACTTGGTGATTTCATGCCTTGTGCACAGTGCGGTTGGCCTTCTGGTCTCATGAAAAGCAAAACTCCCGCCGGTTTCAACCCGCGGGAGCGAAAATCAATTTTCGTTGGGCGGGCCGATATCGCCGTAATCCCAAATCTCCCGCACCTGCGAATTGGGCAGGTTGGGACTGATGATGCCCTTGTCTTCCATGGCGTCAATCAGGCGTGCCGCGCGGGTATAGCCGATGCGCATCCGCCGCTGGAGCATGGTGATTGAAGCGCGGCCTTCGCGCCGCACCAGGTCAATGGCCGAATCATACAGGGGGTCGCTGTTCTTGTCCTTTTCTTCCTCATCCCACAAGGGGGCTTGATGCAGGGGCACGCCGCGCGGGATGTCATCCACCCGGTCGCCGGGCATGCGCTCCGGATGGTGCAGTGAATCGGCAACTCCGCGCCAGTATTCGACCAGGCGCTGGGTTTCCGTCTCGGACACGAACACACCCTGCAAGCGCACCGGTGAGGAAGCATCAGGGGCCTGGAAGAGCATATCACCACGGCCCAGCAGACGTTCAGCACCGGGCTGGTCGAGGATCACCCGGCTGTCGACGCCGGAGGCCACGGCAAAGGCAATGCGTGCCGGGAAATTGGCTTTGATCAGGCCGGTAACAACATTCACCGAGGGACGCTGGGTGGCCAGGATCAGGTGGATGCCAGTGGCACGCGCCAACTGTGCCAGGCGGGTGATGCTGCGCTCGGTTTCGTCGGGCGCCAGCATCATCAAGTCGGCCAATTCGTCGATCACAATTACCAGATAAGGCAGGAGCTTCTCGGGGAATTTTATATTGTATTCGGCAATATTGCGCACCCCGCCCTTAGAGAATTTGTGGTAGCGGCTGTCCATCTCACGCTGCATCCATTGCAATGCACCCACCACCCGTTTGGCATCGGTGATCACCGGGGACAGCAGGTGGGGGACGCCGTTGTAGCCGGTCAGTTCCACGCGTTTGGGGTCAATCAGCACCAGGCGCAGTTCGCTGGGGGTGTTGTTGAGCAGGAAAGCGGTCAGGATGGCGTTGACGCACACTGATTTGCCGGAGCCGGTCGTGCCGGCGATGAGCAAGTGCGGCATTTTGGAGAGATCAACGCCGCGCGGCTTGCCGGAAACATCCTTGCCCAATACAAAGCGCAGGGGCGCTTTCAGCCGTTTGTAGGATTTGCTTTTCATCCCTTCCAGCAGGGAGACCAGGCTGACTTCTACGTTCGGCACTTCGATGCCGACGTAACTGTGCCCGGGAACAGGAGCCTGGATGCGGATGCTCTGGGCGGCCAGAGCCAGCGCCAGGTCATCCTGCAAGGTGGTGATTTTGTTGACCCGCACGCGGGTGCGGCCGCGGCTGGTTTCGATATAGTCCGGTTCCACGCCAAACTGAGTCACGGTTGGGCCGCGATTGACAGTGACAACATGCACCGGGACGTTGAACGCGGCCAGGGTTTCTTCAATGACGCGTGCTTGTTCCTGGTCCATGTTTTCCTGAATGATTGCCGGCGAGGCCGGGTCGAGGATGACTGCGGGATCGGGCAGCACCCAGGGGATAGCTTCGATGGGTTCATCAGCGGGAGCCGTATCTGCCAGTGTTTCGGGTTCTTTGGTATCCTCACTGGCTTCAGGCTTGCTCTTGCGCCTAGGTTTCTTGCGGCGCACTTTTGCGGCCGCTGCAATCCCGCCATCCGGCAGGACGTGGAAATCGGGCGGCAGGTCGGTATTGGCC
>JAIOTF010000096.1 GCA_021107195.1 Anaerolineaceae bacterium
AAAAATTAGCGGAAATTAACGTAGATTGGCGGTTAAAAATCAAACCACGTTTAAGTACCGTCCTACCGCATGCTATAAAATCCATGCTTAATTGCATATTGCCAATCCTGGCAGATCGTTTTCCAACAAAGCTGCTTGAAATTACTCGACCCTGGGGCAAGCCCCCTGCTGCTTCGCAGCTTTCGCGAGGGGGAAAAAGAGGTTAACCAATTTATGTGTATCTAAATAGGGCAGGTAAAGACTGTCGAAGCGGTGCTCGCGCAATTTGGCATTCCAATAGAAATTGGTTAAGCCGGTGAGTGAAACAAGCCTGTAGATGAGAGCCGCAGCAGAGCGAAAAATTTTAATTGTCAGACAATTCGCCAATCTATTGACGGTTGTCTGACAATCGCTTATAATCTTGCAAGCAAAACATCCCAAAGGCGCTCTTTTGAGTATCCTTCCCTCTATGAAAGGTAGACAACTGAATAATGGCTATCAGCAAAGATACCCCTCAAACACCCTCGAAGAATTATGGGTGGATCGTCACTGCTGCCGGTACAGCAGCCCTGCTTGCTCTTGGTGTGCTTTACGCCTGGAGCGTTTTCAAGGCCAATATCCCCGCTGAATGGGGCTGGGCAGATTCTCAAAAATCGCTGCCCTATTCTGTGGCATGTGTTGTATTCTCGGTCATGACCATGGTCGGCGCCCGTTTGTTGGGCAAATACGGACCGCGTGTCGTTGTTTCTCTTGGCGGCATTTTGGCCGGTGGCGGCGTGATCCTGTCCAGCTTGTCCACCTCTCCCTGGTTCTTTACCTTGGCGTTTGGCGTTTTGCTGGGCTCCGGGATCGGTTTTGTGTATGCCTCCGCCAGTCCCACCGCACTGCGATGGTTCCCCGCCTCCAAAACCGGTCTGATCTCCGGTATCGTGGTGGCAGGTTTTGGCATGGGCAGCGCCTGGGTTGCTCCCCTTGCCAGATCATTAATGGAAACAATCGGCCTGCAATCCACTATGTTATACATGGGTATTGGTATGATGGTGGTTGTGATTGGGTTTGCGCAACTGCTCAAGTTCCCGCCTGCTGATTTCGTGCCCGACGGCAATACGACAGTCAAAGCAGCAGCCTCTGAAGAAACGAATTTCAGCACCGGCCAAACAGCCCGCACCTGGCAGTTCTACCTGATCTGGCTGGCGTTTGCTTTCGGTTCTGGCGCCGGATTAATGGTGATTGGTAACCTGGCTTCGATCGTCAAAGAACAGGTCGGCTTGCCCGCCATCAGCGCGATCGCTGTGACGGCATTGGCATTTGGCAACGGCGGCGGACGCATCGTTTATGGCATGTTGTCTGACAAGTTCGGTCGAAAGGCAATGCTGACGACCGCCTTCCTCACGCAGGCATTACTGGTCCTGGTCTTGTCCTTCACCGTCCAGGGTTCCAGCCTGGCAAATGTGCCCATGCTGATCATCCTGGTTGTTCTGGTCGGGGCTAATTATGGTGCCAACCTGGCCGTCTTCCCCGCAATCACCAAGGATTACTTCGGTCAGAAGAACTTCGCCATGAATTACGGCATTGTTTACACTGCCTGGGGTCTGGGCGGGTTCATGCTTTCCCAGTTGGCCGGCGCGATCAAAGACGCAACCGGCAGTTACACCAACGCTTACTTCCTGTCCTCCGGGATGCTGGTCATTGCAGCAATCATGATGGTGATGCTCAAATCGCCGCAGCCCAAAATGAAAGCTGTCCCTGCTCCTGCAGCGGCTGATTAATTAATAACGTTATCAAAACAAAGAGCTGTTCCGGTAAAACCGGAGCAGCTCTTTTTGATATGAAAACCGCCCACTGAGCTTGTCGACATCGTGCCCGCAGGGTAAAGTGAGTGGTTTGATTAATAATACAAACGGGAAACAAGTACAAACGACTTGCTTAAATCATCTCATGTTTTCCGCCTAATTCACCAAATTTAGGCTAAAATAGTCCTATATACAACAAGTTGAAAAGGATTTCGTTTCCTTTTTTTATTCCCCAGGGAGAGTCCATATTCTCAGGCTGCCGGGCCGGGCTGTGCCGCTGCGGTGCGTCCCGCAAGAAATCATTCTGCGATGGAATGCACACAGAGGTCGGTTTCCAGAGCGAGTGAAATTTATCAAACCAAATCTGACTGCCCCGCCTGCCGTTGTTATCGTCAGGCGATTTTTTTTGAGCTGGCCGGCTTTTTTACGATCACTGCTGCAAGGACGGCCCAGGATGTGTAAGGTCACCATATAAAGCAGGACGGCGCTTTAACAAGCAATGCGTATCACGCGAACGGCGGTACTTGTGCAGCACGTCCGCCCGCAACCGATATACCAAAGCGCTCTCTTCTGAAGTAACGCTCTCCTTCAAGATCTCGCCTGTCGGACCCGCAACCAGGGCTGCGCCGCCAAATACCTGTCCCCGATGTCCGATGCCGGTTTGATTGCAGGCCACTAAATAGATAGTGTTATCCAATGCCCGGGCGGGCAGCAACCGGTGCAAAATATCAGCAACGCTGTCTTTGCCGCGAGGTGAAGCTGCCATGCAGGCAAAAATCACTTCGGCACCATGTAAGGCTAAAATCGTGCCTGGTTCCGGATAGCGAAGATCATGGCAAATGAGTATGCCCAACCTGGCTTTTGGATGGTCAAACACCGGCAATTCATTCCCCGGCAAGAAATATTTTTCTTCATGCGGACTAAGATGCGTCTTACGATAAACCCCCATGACCCCTTCCGCACCAATAAGGAGCTGGCTGATATAACGCTGTACCCCTTGGGCACGCTGTACCACCCCTTGGGTGTGATGTGCCGGTTGTGCAAACTCCGCCAATCCTGCGATCAATACCACATGATATGTTGCAGCAATTTCGCTTAACTGTACTGTGACATCACCAGGTATGGTTTCCAAATAGGGCGAAATTTGCCAGGTATGGTCATAACCACAGATGCTCATCTCCGGAAAACAGACGATGTCTGCCCCCTGTTCCGCCAGGCTGGCAACCCACTTGCGCATACGGCACAAATTAAGGTCAACTCTCCCAAACTCAGCCCGAAAATTGACTGCCGCCACCGTCAAATCTTCCATCGTACTCTCTCCTTCTGAGATGGTCCAAAACCTGACGGGGAAAAACCTCTGAATTACGTGAATGAATTTTAGTTCCGCGGCGGGATGCGGAGCTGGCCCATCAAAGATCCAGTGCCTGACGCTGCATGGTGATGATTTCCGCGATGCCTTTCTCTGCCAATGTCAGCATCGCATCCAGCATCCGGCGATCGAAGGGCTCGCCTTCGGCGGTTCCCTGCACCTCAATGAAGCGCCCGGCTG
>JAIOTF010000240.1 GCA_021107195.1 Anaerolineaceae bacterium
AAAGTGCCGCCCCATTTTCAACCCGGCATCCACGATGCTTAGAGGCATGCGTATGTTGACCCTCGTTTTTCCGGAATCTGTGTCTGTGACCCGCACCCGGAACCACCGTTGGCCACGTGTTGCACTATTGAAAGTTGAGCCTTTTTCTTGGCGGAATGTTGTCGTTTCTTTATCATCCTCGCCCAGGGCTTCCAATAAACCTTCTGCTTGTTCAGCAGTGATCTTGCCGTCTTGCAGCATCTGTAAGATTTTCAATCTTTCTTCGCTCATCACCATTTCATACCTTCACTTTCTGACTGCTGCTATCGCCGCGCAGCAGCGACTGTGCTTCTTCAAATGTGATTACACCCTTTTCAAGGTCTTCCAGGATCTTGCGCCGTTCCTTTGGCTGAGGTTTTGCAGGTTGGCCCTCTGGCTCCGGTTCAAAGCCCAAAGTTCGCATGATCTCATCCAGCCGATTGCGCAGGGTAGGATAAGACAGGTTCAATTCTTTTTCCAGACGATTGAAACGGCCCTCACAGCGGATGAAACTGATCAGAAAATCCATCTGCTCTGCATTCAAAGCTGCAAATGCATCCCCCTTGGGCCGAAAGAAACCCTCGATGGTCGTGTCACACTGCGGACAATGCAGGCGGGTTACGATCAGTTCTCCCTCACACACCGGACACTGGTTCAATTGAAGATTCATACGGCACACTCCATAAATCAAACTCACACTCAAGAATATTAAACAAAGTATACCAGTAATTTAAATTAAGTCAATAGTATAATTAATTATATTTCATAATTATCGAATATCACTTAATTTTATTCACTTAATCATTAAGATATTCCATTATTGCTCGAATTTACCCTTGGAAAGGTTGGATTACCCAAACAAACGTAATTCATAAATGCCTGAATTGCTATACGCCTGGCTAATAAATTTCCCCTTTTCAAGGTTGCATTGATCTCACCTTTCATTGTGCGCTTTGTAACACAAGGAAAAACCCCGATATGGATCGGGGTTTTTCAGATTATGGGAACCAGATGAAGCTTACCCACAGCGGCAGTCTTTCACATCAACCGCTGAATTCTAAAAACAATTTGCAATAACGACTGAAGTCGTTATTGCCCAAACCACATACCCACTAAAGTGATTTACCACAACCTGTTCGCTAAAACAATGCCAATTGCTGTGCCGGCCGGCGGCCGTGGATCAGAATAAATGGACCGGCGCGCTCAGCATGAACGCCCAACCGGCGCAGGTCGCGTAATCCGCGCAAACGCCCCAATCGCCGCGCCTTGAGAATCGCCTTTGCCCCAACCGGCCCAATGCCCGGTACGCGCATCAAATGCTGCAAATCTGCCCGTTCCAGGTCCACCGGCCGCTCAGCCAGATTCTGCTGCGCCCAAGCCAGCTTGGGGTCCACATCCAGCGGCAGATTACCATCCGCCGCGAAAGGAAACTCTTCCAAATCAAATCCGTAATCCCGGATCAGGAAAGACGCCTGATACAAACGGCTCTGCCGCCAGGGATTCAATGCGCTTTGATGTTCAAGCGGCGTGCCCGGCACAGGATTGAACGGCGAATAATACACGCGTTTCAAATGCAGTTGATGTGTCAAATATTGAGAAGCCCGCAGCAGATCCACATCCGTTTCATCCACTGCCCCGACCACGAACTGGGTCGTACTCGACGGCCAGCGCCCCTTCCAGCCATAGCGCCCAGGCTCGTTCAGGCGTATCTCTTCCACCCACCGCAAAGGCCGCAGCAGTTCTTCCAGCAGCATCTTCTGTGGAGCCAGCTTGTGCAGGTGAGCGGTGGTCGGCGCTTCCAGATTGACCGACACCCGGTCGGCAAGCTGCATCGCCCGCCGCACCTGTTCTTTTTCAGCCCCCGGCATGATCTTCAAATGCAGGTAATCCTGGTAGCCCATACGATGGCGCAGGATCTCCGCCGTGTCCAGCAGCTTGTCCTGGGTCGTTACCCCGCTGCCCATCATCCCGGAACTGAGGAAGATGCCCTGCACCGCGCCGGCGCGGTGGATGCGCACGAAGGACTCAGCCATTTCATCCGGCTGGAAGGTCTCCCGCCGGAAGTCACGGTCCGCGCGGAAAGCGCAATACTTACAATTGCGGGTACATGCGGAACTGAACATCGACTTCAGGATCGGCGTGCGCTTGCCGTTGGGCAAAGCCGCCATATAGATCGGAAAAGACTGCCGTTTTGGGTAAGTCTCGGCGGCTGGTGGACGATGCCCACCTGTTGGTGGACGATGCCCGCCTGTCGGTGGACGATGCCCGCCTGTCGGTGGACGATGCTCCCCCTCCAGTACCTCCATATCCATAAATGGTGCCATCCGCTGCAGTTTATCCAATCCGTCCATACTCTAATTATAGAACATTATTTCTATTTGTCAATATGTCGAACAAATTCTCCCGCCCGTTATGTCCTTGCGAGGGAGCGTCAGCGACCGTGGCAATCTCCACCACTGTGAGTAAAATTGCCATATCGGGTTAACACCCTCCTCACAATGCCATCTGGAACAAGGTTTCATCTCCTGATTTTCACACCTGCAAAAGCTCCCACTATCCCTCCCCCTTCGCCCCATAATCCATCTTCATGTACACATCCTCGCGCGCAAGCTCGTCCAGCATCTGGGCCAATCACTTCTGCCAAGTCTCTGGTCGCTTGGCATGGATGATCCAGGAAAAATAATCACTCTGCTGATAAGGCGGGCGGCTGCGATAGGCTGCCATCAAATTCCGCTTCTTCAATTCCTATTGAGCTTTACCTTTGCCTGTCTTATAATTCCTTTACTTCACATTGAAAGGCGAGCATCAACCATGACCCTATTTGACACGATCAAGAAACCCACCCTGCTGCTGAATGCAGACCAGACCCGCAAAAATATCCAATGGATGGTCCAAAAAGCCAACGCAGAAGGAATCCACCTGCGTCCGCATTTCAAAACCCACCAATCGGCCGCCATCGGCGAATGGTTCCGTGACGAAGGCGTGACCGCCATCACTGTTTCCTCGGTGGACATGGCAGCTTACTTCGCCCGCCACGGCTGGCGGGACATCACCATCGCCTTCCCCGTCAACTGGCGTGAAATTGACGAGATCAATGATCTCGCCCAACAAATCAAATTGAACCTGCTGGTGGAATCACTTGAAACTGCCCAATTCCTCGAAGAGCATCTTGCAAAACCCGTGAATGTGTGGATCAAGATTGATGTCGGCAACCAGCGTACAGGGCTTTCCAAAACAGACCCGAAAACAATCGCCCAGGTGGCCTCCGCCATTGAGCACAGCCCGATGTTAAACCTGAAAGGCCTGCTCACCCACGCCGGACAAAGCTACCATGCAGAATCGGTGGAAGCTGTACAACAAATTCACACCGAAAGCCTCACCCAGTTGAAATACATCAAGAATTATCTGGCCGTACTGGGAGTTGCCCGTCTCGAAATGTCTATTGGTGATACCCCAACCGCCAGACTGGCGCCCGAATTCGGCTCCCTCGTCAGCGAGATCCGCCCCGGCAATTTCGTTTTCTTTGATGCCCAACAGTTAAAGATAGGTTCCTGCTGCAGCGACGAGATCAGCGTCGCCCTCGCCTGCCCTGTGGTCGCCAGACACCCCGCGCGCAGTGAAGTGGTCATCTACGGCGGCGCGATCCATCTCTCCAAAGACTCTTTCCGGCACGATGGCAAAACCGCTTACGGGCTGGTCGCTCTGCCCGAGGGTAAGGGATGGGGCACCCCCCTGGACGGTGCTTATGTGCGCGCCGTTTCACAGGAACACGGCGTAGTACACCTCTCACCGCAGGATTTTGAACGCCTGCAAATTGGCGACCTGGTCTGCATTCTGCCTGCCCACTCCTGCCTGACCCTGCAATGCATGGGCGAAATGCTCAGCCTGGAAGGCGAACGTTTCACCACGATGAATTCGCAATGAAAGTCCATTTAACCTACACCCCCGACGCACTGGATATCCTCCAGGCACAGCTCAACCCGGTGGCGGAGCTGACCATCGGCCCGGAAATCCCCCAACCTGCCCGGTACGAAATCCTCGTCGGCGGGCGTCCCTCACAGGCGGAACTCAGCGCCAGCCCGCGCCTGCAGGCGATCGTCATTCTCTGAGCCATTAAATCAAAACCGGTCTGGGAATTATCCGGACCGGCGTCTCACACATTGATTGATACAATCCCTCGCCTAAAACAACGTCAACGGCACGGGGGTAAAGGTCAGGACAAAAATGACCAGCGCCAGCATAGCCAACCATTTGCGGTTTTCATCCAGCGGTGTGATCTGATCCAGCGGCTCTGCATAACGGCGGCCCATGAAAAACAGCAAACCTGCCCACAACCACCAGCCCGACCAGACAAATCCCAGAGCAATCAAACCCACCAACACAATCGGATACAGCTTCCGCGCCCGTTCGCGTCCGATGAGCACGTACATCACATGCCCGCCATCCAACTGGCCCACCGGCAGCAGGTTCATCGCCGTCACCAGCAGTCCCGCCCATCCTGCCCAGGCCACAGCACTCATCATTACATCTGTGCCGCCCCACGGAAAAGGCTGACCGGTGAAAAAATAACGCAGCCAATGCAGCACCGGTGACACACCGTAGGCTGCCGGCTCAGGCAGTAACTTGCCAAAGGTAAGAAATTTCGCCAATAGATAGAAGATTGAATTGCCCTCCATCTGAAACATCGTGTCAGCCGCCGCGCCCAGTGGCAATACATCCAGCTCCGAGAGCTGCAAGCCCAGGAAAAGCACCGGCACCGCCACCACCAACCCGGCCAGCGGACCGGCAATACCGATGTCCAGCAGCATCTTCCGGTTTCGCGGGATTTCTTTCATACTGATGAAAGCCCCCATCGTACCAAACGGGCTGAAAGGGAAGGGAATGAAATACGGCAGGGTCACATGCACCCCGTGGTGGCGGCCCATGAAATAATGGCCGAACTCATGCGCCCCCAAAATCGCCAGCATACTGACCGCGAACGGCCACCCGCTGCGGAAAAGCAATGTCGCCCACTCGCCGACCCCGGTTCCTGCTGGAGGCATCTCCTGCATCCCGTACAATGCCCCGGTCAGCAGCACGCTCAGCAAAGTCGCAATGAACAGCACCAGGTTCACCCACGGGTTGGCAGGCTTCGGTGTGGGCAAGCCCGGCACCAGAATGATCACGTGCCGCTTGCCTTCCCAACGGAACAGAGGAGTGATCTCTAATGGCTTGAGCTGCTTGGCAAGCTCATCATACGCCTTTTCCGAATCCTTCATTTTCAACATCCCGCGATAACGCACGATGTAATCCTTCTTGGGATCGCCGATGGTAATATCGTCAATCTGGAAAAAGCGCCCGACCAGCGCATTCAATGACTCATGATCTATTATGGAAGTGCTTTCGCTCATCTTTCACCTGATAATGTGGTCAATTTTTTATAATCCTGACCAATTGTACACCAATGCATCCACCAGCAAAATTTCTGCTATGATAAAAGGCAGGTAACCGGGAGCCAGTAAACTAGGGGTTAGGAAAACTAAGTTGCACCGCAATGTAATAGATTTCCTTATACTTGGTCGTCCGTCGAATTTATGAACGGGCATAATCCAAACAAAAACAGATACCTGCGTAAGGGCGGATGGCGTCCGCCCAAACTGCATATCAGTTAAATGCAATGCATAGTGGAAAGATGCCAATCATCAATTAACCAGTTTTATTAAGGTCATTAGTATGGAAGAACTCTTTGTGCTAGATCATGTTGAAGAATTGAAATTGTCTGAAGATGATATAGAGAATAGCTATGAAGAGCGAATGGCGCTTGCCAGATTGGCCAACGGTCTTTTTTGGCTAAACCGAGAAGTTGCTAAATTCGAAAGTCGAGCCCGCGAAAAAGCAAAGAGAAAAAACATTGTCTATGACCTTGTTGGTGGAGAAATTCTAAAAAACATGCCGTGCGGATTGCTATCATGTGCTTTTCATTGGTATGCAATTTCTGCTTGTAATTATGCTCAATTGGTAGGTTGGCTGGCAACCCATGATACAAAATCCGCAAAAGCTTATGTTAAGAAAACAATGCCCAAATTACTTTACTATCGAAATAAAGTGGCAGCTCATTTTGCGATTACAGATCCATACCAACAAGACAATGAAGCGGACTTAGCTGCTAGCATTATGACACAAATTGTTTTTATCTCTGGACATTTATGCGCTGCAGCTTTGTCTCCTATCTTGGATGGACAAAATAATGAAAAAATTGAAGTAAGCAAAACAAATTCCTGGAGTCTGACTCAAGTTCATAATCACTTAGTAAAGAGATATTGGCCAAATGGTAAACCTAAAAACGTTCAAGCAATAAAAGTACCAAAATCAAGTGAAATAACCTTAAAAGCTGATTGGTCAAACATATTTGAAGATGGTGCATAAACAAATACAAATCTTTTTAAACAAGAGCCCCCATGTTCACCATCACCCCCGAATGACAGAACCGCTTTCCCCGGCACGTATGCTGGCGTACTCTTCCACGAGGCTAACAACCTCACTTTTCTACGAAAGGAGAATTATGTTTGACATCATCGCTTTTGACGCCGACGACACCCTCTGGCACAATGAAAACATCTACATCGCTGCCCAGAAAAAATTGCAGCACATCCTCTCACGTATTGCCATTCCGACGGAAGTCGAAAGGACCCTGAACGAGACTGAACACCGCAACCTGTCCTGCTACGGCTACGGCATCAAGAGCTTCATTCTCTCCTGCCTGGAAACGGCGATGGTCGCCACAAACGGCAGGATTACCGGAAAAGAAATTCGCAAAATCCTCGACCTGGGAAAATTCATGATGGATGCAGAACTTGAACTCATCGACCACGTCCAGGAAGTTATCGAGACTCTTTCCAACAAATACACCCTCATGCTCATTACCAAAGGTGACCTGCTTGACCAGGAGCGAAAACTTTCCCGCTCTGGCCTCGCGCCCTGTTTCAAATATGTTGAAATCGTCAGCGGAAAGAAACCGGAAGATTATGCCGCCATCCTGGACCGCTACCAGATACCCTCTTCACGCTTTCTGATGATCGGTAATTCTCTGCGGTCTGACGTGCTGCCTGTGCTTGCCATCAACGGGCAGGCCGTGCATATCCCCTACGCCTCCACCTGGGTACACGAATTGGTTGACCCATCCGAGGCAGCAGGCAATACCTATCACGAACTGGCAAACATCCAGTTGCTGCCGGCCTGGCTTGAGGAATACGAGCAATCGTAGTGACGAAGCATACCTCGCCCGTGTCAGGGAACACAAGCAATTCGTAGCAGCGAGGCATCCAGCAAACCCCTAGACACTGTGCCTCGACCATGCCGGAAAAACTATACCCTCGTCCAGTAGCAAATCAAACCCCTAACTCCGTAGAATAAAGCTACCTTTACCATCGCCTTCCCGGAAAGGAGCTTTGTATGACCAGGAATCGCAGCCACGCCATCCGTCTGCTGCTTGCAGTCTTGTGCCTGATCGCCATGATTGTCCTTCTATGGAACCCGGCACGCAGCCTGCTTTCCTTCCAAAAAGTCACTGATTTTCCCCTCTACAGTATGCACCTTTATAGCAATAACAGCTTCACGCGCTACATTCAGGAAAGCGAGCGTGCCATTAAGCCCATCTCCTCCCGGCAAACTGCTCCGAATTGGGCCTGCACCGTCTTCAGCGCTGCCGACCCCAAGGGTGCGCCGCTGCTGGGACGCAATTTCGACTGGAACCACAATCCCGCCCTGCTGCTCTTCAATCACCCGCAGGAAGGCTATGATTCGGTGACAATGGTCGATATTTCCTATCTGGGATTTGATTTGAATGACGCCTCCTTCATCGACCGTTTCCAGGCTTTCGATGCTGCCCACATTCCCTTTGACGGTTTGAACGAGGCCGGCCTGGCAGTAGGCATGAATGCCGTCTCTCATGCGGAAGCCTGGCTGGATCCCCAAAACCCGACCATCGGCAGTCTGGCCCCCATCCGCCTGATCCTCGACCAGGCTGCCACTGTGGAAGAGGCACTGGCTTTGCTGCAAAATTACAACATTGATTTTGAAGGCGAAACGCCCATCCATTACCTGATAGCCGATGCCAGCGGGGCATCCGTCATCATTGAATACATCGATAACGAGATGCGCATCCTGGAACCGCAAAATCCCGGCTGGCAGGTCTCTACCAATTTTCTGTTCTCCGAACGCCCCGCCGAGCAATGGCCGCAAATGTGCAATCGCTACCGCCATGCCGACGAAACGCTGGCCAAAAACAGTGGTCAGCTTGATGCCTCATCCGCCATGTCCCTCTTGCAGAACGTCTCACAGAGCAACACACGCTGGTCGATTGTCTATCACATGGACAGCGGAGAAATCGACCTGGTGATGGGACGGGACTACGGAGATGTACTGCATTTTGATCTGCATTAAAAAAAAACGTACCCTTCGACAAACTCAAGGTACGTTTTTTCAGGCGGGAATGAATGGGAGTCGAACCCACCGCAGCCCGCAACGCGGCCCGCCACCAATTTTGAAGACTGGGAAGCCCACCGGGACCTATCCATTCCCGTCGTTAAGCATAACCGATACCCGGTCTGACTGTCAACAACAGCGCAAAAAACTTACGCCTCAAACACCTTTACCCGATTTCGGCCTTCACGCTTGGCTTGATACATTGCCTGGTCGGCTGCCTGCATGACTGCATGGCCAGAATCACCATGCAGCGGACAAAGGGCCACCCCCAAAGAAATCGAAAGCTGTTCAGGAAAAAGGCGGTGTTTTTTGTTGTTCAATGTCTGCACCCCCAGGCGCAGCGATTCTGCCCGCTGGATCGCGCTCTCTAAATCGATCTCTGGCAGGATGACCAGGAATTCCTCGCCTCCAAAGCGGCAGACAATATCTCCGCTGCGCACACTGGACTGTAAAAACAATCCAATCTGACGCAAAACAATATCGCCAACATCATGTCCATAGCGATCGTTGAATTGCTTGAAATGATCGATATCCAGCATGATCACCCCCAACATCATATCCTTGCGCAGCGCCCTGGATATTTCCCTTTCCAAAGCTGCTTCCAGATAACGCCGGTTATATAAACCTGTCAATGGGTCACGGACGGCCTGCATCCGCAGTTCTTCACGCAAGCGCAGGTTTTCTACAGTCAACAGGAATTGCTGCACTACTGAAACAGCCAGTTGCTGGATTTGCTTGACTTTTTGTCCAGGCTGCAAAACAAATTGGAAGACGCCCCATGGGTGTACAAAGGAATACATAAAGACTGCTGGGCAGCAATCGAGTCATCATCCCCAATATAACAATCTGACAAAAAAGGTTCCTGTTCAGCAAAATAATCGCTTTTAGATCACCCCGGAGGAAAATTTTTGTCACCAGTATTAATTAAAATATCATTCTACAACAATTTTTAGCTTCTAAAAACAAAATCTTCCCCGAGGCGTTAACCGGGGAAAATTTATTCATTCATAGCAATTTCAACTCAAATGTGCATCAAGCCACTGCACAATATCCTTTATCACTTCATCTTGCTCAGGCTCATTAAGGATCTCATGATACAAACCCTCATACAGCTTAAGCGTCTTGTCAGCAGATTGCGCCCTGGCATACAAATCCTTGCTGCCCTGCGGGTCTGAAAGGCGGTCTGCTGTACCCTGCATGATCAACACCGGCAGGGTGATCTTCTCCATATTGGCTTGAATGAATTTGATAATACGATTGATCTCTGCCCCGGTGCGTACGGGGACGCCGCCGCGGTAGTTGAGCGGATCGCTGTCGTATTTCCGAACCACTTCTTCATCCCTTGAGATGAAGGTACCGTCCAGTACAATCGTTGGCAAATTGAGCGCGATCTTCGAAACCACACCGGCCAATTTAACCATCAAAGGTGAAATGTCTTTGCTGATCTGTAAAGTCGCCCCGCTGGTCAACAACCCATTCAACGCAAGCTGACGGTTAATCGCATAACTAACGACAATTTCCCCGCCCAGGCTATGACCGAAAAGAAATAGCGGCTTTCCATCACTTCGCTTGCGAGCTCGCTCTAAAAACTCATCCAAATCATCCCAAAAATCATCAAAATTCTTGATTTTTGCTGATGGCCCGGAAGGGTCTGATTTGCCATGCCTGCGCTGATCAAACGTCCCCACGCCATAACCGCGTTCGTTCAAGGCAGCCGCCACATGGGCATAGCGCCCGCTGTGCTCCGCCCATCCATGAACGATCACTACCATACCTTTGAACTCATCTTCTGGCAGCCACCACTGTTCATATAATTCCAAACCATCTTTGGTCTTAAAGGTACCCTCGCTGTGAACAACACCCATTTAACTTCCTCCATCGATTCTAAATAACGCGGATTGGATCCACTCGCTCTATTGTATCTCTTTCCCGGAGTTAAGCAAAAGAAATCCTTATCTGATATGATTCGTATACTCAAAGATAAATGCCAAATCAGCTCATCAAGCCAGACCAAATACAGGATAATATTTATCTTATTTCAACTTTTATCAGGAGAAAACCACATGCAGCCGATTTACCTGGACTATAACGCCACCACGCCCATCGCCCGCGAAGTGGCTGAGGCAATGACCCCCTATCTGTATGAACACTTCGGCAACCCATCCAGCAGTCATCCTTATGGAACCACCACGCGGCTGGCAACTGAAGCTGCCCGTACTGAAGTGGCCTCCTTGCTTGCCTGCAAACCATCCGAAGTGATCTTCACCAGCGGCGGTACCGAGAGCAATAACTTCGCCATTCGCGGGGCCGCCCTGGCCAACCGCGCGCGCGGGAACCACATCATCACCTCAGCCGTGGAACACCCTGCCGTTCTGGAAGTGTGCCGCTGGCTGGAAGAACAAGGCTTTCGTTTAACCATCCTGCCCGTGGATGAAACCGGAATGGTACGCCCTGAAGACCTGAAAAAATCCATCACCAGTGACACCATCCTAGTGACGATCATGCACGCCAACAATGAAGTCGGCACAATCCAGCCCATCGCTGAACTGGCCGAAATTGCCCACAATCACGGAGCATTGATGCACACCGATGCCGCCCAATCGGTCGGCAAGATACCAGTTCAGGTGGATACTCTGGGTGTCGATTTGCTATCTGTGGCCGGTCATAAGTTATATGCCCCCAAAGGCATCGGCGCACTCTTCCAACGCAGCGGTGTACAACTCACAAAGCTCATGTTTGGCGCCAACCACGAAATCAATCGCCGCCCGGGCACCGAAAATGTATTGGAAATTGTCGGCCTAGGAAAAGCCTGCGAGATTGCCGCCCGCGACCTCAATAAAAATACCGCCCACTATCAGGAAATGCGCGACCGCCTCTTCACCGCTTTGCGCCAGAAATTCGATGAAGATGTCTTGCGCAGGAACGGGCATCCCCAACTTTGCCTCCCAAATACCCTCAATGTCAGTTTCCGAAGCGTCGAGGCCAACACCCTGCTCTCTGAGATCAGCGACGAAGTGGCAGCTTCGGCAGGAGCTGCCTGCCATGCTGAGAGTGTAGATGTCTCCAGCGTACTGGAAGCCATGCGCCTGCCGCTGGAATGGGCAATGGGCACGGTACGCCTTTCGGTGGGACGAGCCACAACCTCCACCGGGATAGATCAAGCTGCGCAAATCGTCAGTCAGGCCGTAGAACGGCTTTTGCCGCAAGGAGTATGGGTTGCTCCTGTCTTGCAGTCCGACAAAAAAGAGATCAAGCTCACGCGTTACACCCATGGTCTTGGCTGTGCCTGCAAGCTGCGTCCCCAGGCGCTGGAATCTGTACTGCAATCCCTGCCGCAGACGGCTGACCCAATGGTTCTGGTCGGCACAGAAACAGCCGACGATGCCGCTGTCTACCAGGTAAGCGAAGAAACAGCCATTGTGCAGACAGTGGACTTCTTTACGCCAATTGTGGACGATCCCTACTGGTTCGGGGCCATCTCGGCCGCCAATTCATTAAGTGACATCTACGCTATGGGCGCCCGCCCCTTGTTTGCGCTGAATATCGTTGGCTTCCCTTCCAATCGCTTGCCATTATGGGTGCTGGAAAGAATCCTCAAAGGGGCAGCAGACAAAGCTGCCGAAGCGGGTATCAGCATCATTGGCGGGCATACGGTAGACGATACAGAGCCCAAATTCGGCCTGGCTGTCACTGGTATCATCAACCCGAAGCAAGTAATGCGCAATAACACTGCCCGCCCCGGAGACGCACTTATTCTGACCAAACCCCTGGGCATTGGCATTCTGGCCACCGCCGCCAAACGCGGATTGGCGTCAAAAAGCGAAATGATGGAGGCTATACAATTCATGGCCGCCCTAAATCGCCAGGCGGCTGAAGCCATGTCGGTGACCGGCGCCAGCGCCTGCACCGACATTACCGGCTTTGGCCTGTTAGGACACCTGCACGAAATGACCGCTGGCAGCCATGTGAACGCCGTTCTGTCCGCCAGTGCTGTTCCCATCCTGGCATCCGCCCGCCGTCTTGCCGGCACCGATGTAATTCCCGGTGGGACGCGCGACAACCTGGCCTATGTCCTCCCGTCGGTAGATTTTGCAAATTCGCTGAACGAAACAGAGCAATTGCTGCTGGCCGATGCGCAAACCTCCGGCGGACTCTTGATCAGCTTACCGGAATCGCAGGCCAACGGCTTACTTGCCGAACTTCATACTCGTGGAATCAGGAATGCAGCCCAAATCGGCAGAGTCACTGCTCAGGGCAGTGGGCGCATCATCATTGAAACCTGAACGCCAATTTCTACGGAACACAACTGCTCATTTCCTCCCAAAGTCTACCCTGCGCCCAATAATCCACCACAACATCTCCTATCAAAGCGACCCGCAAGGGAAGGGGCAAGCAGCAAAACTGACTTTGATCCAAAGCCCAAAGCATAAAAAACGCCGGCCATGCATTGCAGGCCGGCGTTTTGTCGCAAGAACGATAACAAAGCTGATCAGAGTTCACCCAAATCTTTGAGATAAAAGAACATGTCTACCACACGCGGATCAAACAACTTCCCTGATTGGGCATGAATATATTCAATCACCTTGTCCTTAGGCCAGGCTTTACGGTAGGGCCGGTCAGACGTCAGAGCATCCCACACATCCACCACAGCAAAGATACGCGCGGCAAGTGGAATTTGCTTATCTTTTAACCCCTGGGGGTATCCTGAACCATCCCAGCGTTCATGATGGCAATAGGGAATGTCCAATGCTGGACGCAGATAAGGAATAGAGCTAAGCGTTTCGTAGGCATAAACAGGATGCCGACGCATCGGTTCCCATTCATCAATGGTCAATTCGCCCGGCTTGAGCAAAATCCGGTCCGGAATGGCAATCTTGCCGATATCATGTAATAAAGCACCGCGGCGGATATGCAGCAATGCTTCCCCTTCAATGCCCAATTCCAGCGCCAGGCGAACTGTCATCACCGCGACTCGTTTGGAATGTCCCTCGGTTTCACCGTCCCGCAAATCCAGAACCCGTCCCCAGCCTTCCAGCGTGGTGTCGTAGGCTTGCCGCAAAGCACGGTTGGCTTCTTCAAGTTCAGATTGCTTTTCCAGCAGCCGCCGGTAGCGGTTCAAACGCAGAATGGTATGCACCCGCGCTTCCAGTTCATCCGGGTCAATCGGCTTAGTGATGAAATCATCGGCGCCTGCATTCAATCCTTTCAGGCGCGACTCTCGGTCATCTAAAGCAGTAATGATCAAAATCGGAACTTCAGCCAGAACCGGGTCACTTCGCAATCGCCGGCAGACCTCAAAACCGTCCATCCCGGGCATCAACACATCCAGAAGGATTAGGTCTGGTTGAATACTTTTCACCTTCTCTAGTGCCTCCCCCCCCGAAGAAGATAATATCAACTCATGGCCCGGCGATTGTAAGATCATCGCCAGATGCTGTAAACCCACCGGATTATCATCAACGATCAGAATTGTGTTTTGCGCCTGCAATGCGCCTCCTCGAGCCAGATAGTAGTATAGATATTGTACGATGTTTTACTATTCCAGAATGAATTATGTTTCAAGATTCATGCCAAGATCAACCCTGATCCTGGACAATATGTCAAAAGTATCGCTCCGCTTCTTTTTTTTGTCAACTGGCCAGTTGACTGAATTCAGGACTGGGCGGCAATTGCATAATCCAGGATCGGCGCATACAAGGCTGGCGGAGACTGCGTACAATTGTATTGCACCACACAGCCGGATGCCGGCATTGTCATCCTGCCAGCATCAACCTGTACCGTTGAATCATCCAGCAGGTTCTGATACACCCCGTCCGGCAAAGACACATCCAATGCGCCGGCGGCACCGCACACATTGAAAACCCCATACAGGCTGTCTTCACCATTGCACCACACAGCTTGCACAGCCGGTTCTGCCGCCATCCACACCAAATGACCTTGTTTCATGGCTTCGGTTTTCTTCAACCGCATCAATCGGTTCAAGTATCCCGCTTCAGTATACGCCCCCCAATCTACCTTGTCGATATCGAACAAAGAGGGACGGTGTTTTGCGCCTGCCTCTTGCCCGGCATAAACAAAAAAGGCTCCTTTGTTGAACCCCATCAAGGCCGTCCAGGCTCGCGCCTGCTGCGGTGTATCTGCCAAATTCATGACGCGCAACTGATCGTGATTTTCCACACAGCGCATCTTGACAAAATTCGCCGGATAAATACAATCCTGAAAACGCAGCGCCTCCAGATACCGGGCTGCGGGCACATCACCGCGCACTGCCGCCTGCCAAATCGGCCAAATATCATAATCATAGGTCAGATCAAACGCCGTATACAGCTCGCTGTCCGAGACCGCTGATAATCCATGTTGGCGGCGATCAGCGATAAATGCAGCATATACCGACTCTGCCAGCCAGATCACACCCTTTTTAACCTCAGCCACTGCCCGCCGTGCCTGCTGCCAGAAATCCAGCGGCAGAAGCGAAGCCACATCACAACGAAAGCCGTCCACGCCCAAACGTACCCAGCCTTGCAGCACGCTGATCAAATAAGCTGGAAGAGCAGGGTCTGTAAATTTCAGATCGACCACATCAGACCACTCCGACACAGTGGTCACTGGCCGTCCCCGGGAATCCTGGTAAAACCACTGTGGGTGTTCAGCCGCCAAACGGGAATCGTGAGCAGTATGATTGAAAACGATGTCAATCATCACTTTTAAACCCAGCTTGTGCGCTTGGTCAATGAGACGTCGAAAATCGGCCTTTGTGCCATATTCCGGGTTCACTTCCTCATAATCCCGAATCGAATAAGGACAGCCAAGACTGCCTTTTTTATTGATCCGGCCAATCGGATGGATGGGCATGAAATAAATGACATCCACCCCCATTGAACGGATGCGATTCAAATCTGCCTCAACATCGGCAAAAGTCCCGTTAGGACCATGGTTGCGCACATATATCTGGTAGATCACCAGATTGCGATAATCCAAAAGTGTATCCCAGGCCATATTCCCTTCCTTGTCTTAATCCAAACCCCTGGCAATGGGTATGATCGATATTATTTGCACTAATTATGCCATAAGCGCAATGCGACCCCGACATTATCCCCGCGTAAAAAATCCGTATATTTCCCTTTCGGCGGCTTTACAAAACATAAAACCAGCCAATAAATCAGGTAAAATATAGGAAAAGGTATTTATTTCCAGGAGTTGGCAATGGGCACTCAGAAATCAAAACGGGAATCTGGACAAGGGCTTGTCGAATATGCACTGATCATGGTACTGGTATCTCTTGTCGGCATTGGTTCTATGAGCGCCCTGGGTGTCAGTGTGCGAGATGTCTACCAAACAGTAGTGGATGCTTTCAATGGCAATGCCGACAGCCCATCCGGACTGCGTAATTTTTATGAGAACACATTTGATGGCGATCTGTCCGGCTGGGCCACAACAAAATGGGGCGGGTATTTCGGCGGCCGATGGCGTGCCCAGGATGGCAAATTGGTTGGAGATCGCTTTGCCGCTACATTTTTAGAGGATTTTTCTCAGGATGATTACACCTTGACAGCAGCCGGGACCCAGTTTTTTAATGACAAAAAAAGGTGGCAAGGCGGCCTGTTATATTTTCGCACTGATCCTGATACACGAGATGGATATGTGTTTGAAATTGAACAACGCAACAAAGGCCGTCAGCCAGAGATCTATTTCCGAAAATGGACCAACGGATACCAAATTAACCCGCCACTCGCCAGCGCCCCTCTTCCTGCCGGGTTTGACTGGGATGATCCCACCGATATTCAGGTGCAGGTCGAGGGAGATACATTTACTGCTTTCATGGATGGCACACAAGTTCTGGAGACCTCAGACGCCACTTATGCCAGCGGCACTGTCGGCGTGGCATCCAACTGGGGTTCCCGCATGGCTGTAGATGATATTTCAATCGATGAGAATCCCTGAAATGATGTAAAACCAGCTTAACTCCCCAAAATAGCGGGGAGTTTTTTCATTTCCATTATTGAACACCCATTAAAATATTTTGCAGTAATTTTCCCTTTACCATCCCACCATGCTATAATCAAAGAGATGTTGAATGCTGGATTATCTTGCGGAGGCACATCCCATGCAGATTACGAACACACCTTTCAAACACTGTGATATGGTCAAAGTCGAAGGACGCGTAGACAGTTCCACTGCGCCCCAGCTTGCAGAAGCGCTGGACGCCGTTACCAAAGCTGGGCGTTTCAAAATCGTGCTGGACATCGAAGGTGTCACCTTTATGTCGAGTGCTGGATTGCGCGTGCTGATCAACACCCAAAAGACCTGTAAGCGATATAATCGCGGTGAGGTCGCGCTGGCAGCCATTCCGGCCAATATCTACAGCGCCCTTGATCAGGTAATAAGTTCGTCAACATCCCACTTGAAAGCATGGATATCAATATCATCCGGGCTTTTACGAGCCAGTTTGAGAAATGACCTGGCTGCCAGGTCCACGTCTTTTATATAGACACCATAGAAGATCAAGTACATTTCTTTCTTGATCTCAGAGTCCAGTTTACCCACTGCACCAAAATCCAGGTATGCGATACCACCATTCTTCATGACGAATATATTGCCG
>JAIOTF010000026.1 GCA_021107195.1 Anaerolineaceae bacterium
AAATTGCTGTTTTTTCCAACTCCAGCCACCAAACAGAAATTCGGCCTCCGCCCGAATTTCATCGGAGTTGCCCACCGCTTCCCTGATCTCAGCCACCAAGCCAGAAAAAAGTTGGATCAGGTATTCCAAAACTTCATGAATGTCGGTATGCGGGCTGGCAAGCTGTTTATCGAATTTGAGAGAAGAAATTGTGTTGAGAATGAGCGGGTAGGCCCGAGCGGTGGCCCCGGCAAAACACAGCAGGCAGTCCTGGCGGGGCAGTTCAAACAACTTGACGCCGCTGTCCCAACTCTCGCCGCCGGTGAGACGGCTGTCGGTAGCCATGACAAGTTCTCTTTTATCCCCATCCTGGCGTATCCAGGCAATGCAAAGAGTCATAAGGCAGCCTCCTCGCGCACATCCACTTTGCCGGTCACCACGGCAGAGATGAGAACAATGCGGTACTCGCGCAGCAACTCGATTTGACGCTCAGTGCGGGCGACAGTCTGGTCAATTCCCACTGTTTTTTGGTCCAAATAATCAGCGATGGCGATTTGTTCAAGGAGTGGGGGGAGAAGAATAGGCAGATTCCGTAATATTTCTGTATTGATCGATTCTCTAGTTGAACCAACTGATTCCAATTTGACAAATTCAAGAATAGATTTCGAACTAAATGCGAACACAGCATACTTCATATTTAGCCTAGAAGTACCTAATCTGAGTCGCAACATCTGCCCAGAGATTAACCAACCTTCTTCTCTTTCTGTCACCAATGCAATTCTGCCAATACTTCCTACACGACTAAACACAATATCCCCGATGCATAAGCGATACATCGAAAGCCGTTTAGCATTTTCTCGACTAATTTTTGGTATTTCATCAGTGTCAATATAAAGATCTTTCACATTACGAATAAGAATTAATGGAATTCCATCTTCATCTTGAACATAATCGCTTGCATGGAGTTGTGCGCCAAATGGCCCTGTTTGCACTACTGATGCATCATTACCTGCAAGCAGCTTGACTCGAATAGTATCCCAATGCTCCGGTATCTGTCCCAACCAGGGGACACCAGAATCCTTCATTGGTGCGTCGGGGTTCAAACCTTTGGTAACGGCCTGGCTGATGAGGGCAGTGCGCTCCTCGCGCAGGAGTTTGATCAGGCGCTCCTTTTTGGCGATCACGGCGTCAATCTGAGCGGTCTTGCGATCGAGGTAGTTGGCGATAGCGGTTTGTTCGGAGAGAGGAGGGAGAGCAATGCGATAATCAGTCAGAAAATCGCTTGGAATCCGTTTTTGCCCCGCGGTTCCATCCATCATTCCTTCCCCAGGATGACGAAACTCATGGGAATATGTCAAATAAAAAAAGTATTCCTTATCCAACCCATCTAAAGGACGAATCACGTGCAATTCAGTTGTTCCAAATCCGATGCTATTTATTAGTCTTGTCGCAAGCGCACCCTTCCCGTTTTCAAAGCTTGGTGTAATTTTGGCTATCAACACATCGTCAGCAAGGAAATAAGGGAACCCCATTGCTACATCTTTGAGCACTTTTCGGTCAACTTCGTACAATTTCCCAAATCCTACTGCCTCCATTGGGTAAAACGACACTTCTATATCTTCTGGCAATCCCTTGATTTCACTTCTACTTGGATTGACTTTGGCGGAAAACTTTAGTCGTTTAACTTCCCAATGCTCTGGCACCCGCCCCAACCAGGGCACGCCGGACTCTTTGTAGGCTGGATAAGGTTTCATGAGTCCAGAGCCTCCGACAACATGCCATCCAACTCATCCTCCAGGGCGAGGATCTCGGCGCGGATCTCCGCCAGCGGGCGGAGGGGTTTGTATTCGTAAAAGTAGCGGGTGAAGCTGATCTCGTAGCCTTTAACGGTGCGGCTTTCGTCAATCCAGGCATCGGGCACGTGAGGCAGCACTTCACGCTCGAAGTAGGTTTGAATGTCTTCTTTCAAAGGTACGTTTTCGTAGTCACGCAGTTGGGTGTCGGGTTCGGGGCGGCCGTTCCGATCGCGGCAAATCTCAGCGCTCTCGTCGCGCTCAGAGAGGGCATTGAGGATCGTCCGTTTCAGGGCGGCTGTCAAATTGACCTCAGTGCCCTTGAAAGCGGCGGTCAGGTCAACTGTAAAATCATCTCTGCTTTGGTAGAGTCGTTCACTGTCCAGGGTTTGCAATCCGCGGCGGATAGTTTCCTGCTGCTCGCGGCCAGCGGCAATTTCCTTTTTGGCTGCCGGGCCGGATTTTCTTGATTTTGCGAGATTCTTAAAGGTAGTCTCATCCTCCAAACGCTGAATACGTTCCGCATTGGCCTGGAAATTGAGGCGTAAAGGGCGCTCAACAGTGATGCGCCAGTAGCCAAAATCCTCGTTGTCAAAAATCTTGCTGACCACCACTTCTTCGCCGTCCGGGGAATGGGCGGTCTGATCATGCTGGAAATCCCCATAAAAATGGGTGATCTGGGCGATGTGGCTGGAGCGGTCGTTTTCTCCATCGCCAATCTCGTTGCGCTTATTGCCCAGGCTGCGGCTCATCTTCCGGTAAAAGGCGACTGCGTTAATCAACTGTACTTTGCCCTTGCGCTCTTTGGGCTTGCGGTTGGTCAGGATCCAAATATAGGTGAAGATGCCGGTGTTGTAAAACAACTGGTCGGGCAGGGCAACGATCGCCTCCAGCCAATCATTTTCAATGATCCACTGACGAATCTTGCTCTCTCCGCTGCCTGCTCCACCTGAAAAGAGAGGCGAACCGTTGAAGACGATCCCGATGCGCGAGCCGTTGTTATTTTGTTTCATCTTGAAAATCATGTGTTGCAAGAATAAAAACGAGCCGTCCGAGATACGCGGCAGACCGGCTCCAAAGCGCCCACCGTAGCCAAGGGTTTTATGTTCCTTGGTGATCTGGTCCTGCACCTTCTTCCATTCCACGCCAAAGGGCGGGTTGGAAAGCATATAATCAAACTGTTCATTTTTCAGGCCATCCACGGTGAAGGTATTACCGAATTTGATATTACCGACATTCTGCCCCTTGATAAGCATATCGGATTTGCAGATGGCGTAGGATTCAGGGTTGATCTCCTGTCCAAAGACGACCGGCTTGGCCTGTGTGTTAAGCTCCATGATGTAATCTTCCGATACTGAGAGCATGCCCCCGGTACCACAGGCCGGATCGTAAATCGTCTTGACGATTCCGGGGCGGGTCAATACTTCTTTGTCATGCATGAAAAGCAGGTTGACCATCAGGCGGATGACCTCACGCGGGGTGAAGTGCTCCCCAGCGGTTTCATTAGAAAGTTCAGAGAATTTGCGAATCAATATTTCGAAGACATACCCCATATCCTCATTCGAGACGGTGTCGGGGTGAAGATCAATATCTGCAAAGCGTTTTACGACCAGAAAAAGCAGGTTAGCTTCATCAAGACGGGTGATGTGGTTATTGAAGCTGAAATACTCGATGATCTCGCGGCCATTGGCTGAAAAGCCGTTGATATAGTTGTGCAGGTTGGGAGCAAGATGATCGGGGTCGGCGATCAAAGACTGGAAGGTAAACCTGCTTGTATTATGGAAAGTTTTCCCAGTCAGATTGTTGAGCACAGGGTCTAAATTTTTAAACTTCAGGTTTTTCGCTTTGGTATCGAGAAATTTTAAAACCTTGTCTTTGGTAGGTTCAAGCACACAATCCAGCCGCCGCAGAACGGTCAGGGGCAATATCACTTTCCCATAATCGGCTTGTTTGTAGTCGCCACGCAATAAATCAGCAACGCTCCAGATGAAGTTGGCAAGTTCTTTGACTTTTTCGCTTCGCGCCATGAAGACTCCCTGTAAATCAATGATTTTTTATAGATTTTGTTGTATGCCAGAAAAAGTTTGATGCTCAATCGTTGTTGAGTATAGCATAAACTATCACCCCCCCTTACCCCCCGCATTGCCTCAAAAGTCAAAGCCACTCCACAGTACAGCCCCCCTATTCCGGCTGGTCTGTTCCCTCGAACATCTTCCGCAGCAGGTGCTTCGAATCGCCACAAACACGGAATTGTCGGCTTCAAACAGGGCATGTGAGACCTGGCTGTCGGTCATTGCATGTTTTCTGTCCTGGCAAATGGCCTACGGCACCGTCCAGGTCTGATCACCGGAGATCGGCACATCCACCTCGGAGCGCAGCCAGTTTCCGTCACAATCCTCGGCCCGAATGAAATAGGTATCGGGTCTGAGTGTAAGGAAGAGGGATTCACCAGGCTGGATATGCACGGCACCGACCCAGTTCCAGCCAGTGTAGACACTCTCCGAGATGCCAATCCGCAGATTGCAGATGGCGACGTCTGCATTGTTAACCACGGTCAGTGATGTCTCGCAGGGAGGGCGATTCCCAGAAGTAGGGTTGATGAAGGAGTGCACGGCATCAGCGTTAACTTTCAGGTGCTCATCGGCGCGAAACTCTTCGGTACAGTATTCAACCCATGCCGCATATTTCCCTGGCGGGATGTTCATGGAGATCGACTCTTCACTGCGCAGAGGGTGGTCCTGCACCCAGTTCTCTCCGTCCATATACTCACAGTGATCCGGTGAGACAAGCAGCACACAAATACTCATACAGGTATCATTCTGCAGCGTGAAGGTGACATACTCCTCATCCGGGCCCGGAGCAGGGATCTCCTCGCCTGGCTCCGGACAGGTCAGCCTATCAACCGGGCTGCATCCGCCGAGCAAACTAGCGACAACAACCAGGCCAAGGATGGTGGGCATAAATGAATGATGCTTCTTCATACTGTCCCCATTCTCTAACGCGAAAAATCAAGCTGTAAATATTATCCCCCGTTTCAGCTCAAAAGGCAAATTTATTGAACTGCGCCCCACTAACCCGGCTGATTCTTTAAATCCTCAAACATCTTCCGCCTTCGCCGCGTGATCACCGGCGCCAGAATTTTCCGCAGCAGGTACTTGGCATGGATAACCGAGAACCAGGAACCGCCCTCACGGCGGTGTACCTTGAGCATCTCCGGCCAGCAGCGGTCGTCCGCCGAAATGGTCTTAGCATCCCCATGCAGCCGGAAGTTCGCCCACACCCGCGGATGATAGACCAACGTCGAAACCTTCGCCATCCTCACCCACAGATCATAATCCATTGCAAAATAAAAGGAAGGATCAAGCGGAGCAACCTGCTTCCACAAAGCTGCCCGAAAGAACGAAGCCTGCTGACAGATATGCACATACCCGCGCCGCAGGCGGCGGTAATCGGTTTGTGCCGATGGGAATTTGCCAATCACCTTATCTTCGGCATCGATAAAATTGCCGTCCCCGTACACCATCCCCACTTCGGGATGCTCCTGCAAATACGCCACCGCTTCAGCAACGGCATGCGGTTCAAGCGTGTCATCTGAATTGAGCCAGGCCAGTACCTCGCCTTTCGCCATCGCAAAGCCCTTGTTGATAGCATCGGTCTGTCCCAAATCCGGCTCTGATACCCAATAGGCCAA
>JAIOTF010000268.1 GCA_021107195.1 Anaerolineaceae bacterium
GGCAGTGGTATACAGGGTGACATTGACAGTCGGCACAGCCAAAAAGCAAGCAGCTACCCATCCGTTTTTATACTTCCCAAAAATCAACTGTGCGACCCACGCCGTTGATAAAATAACGCCAGCATAAAGCAAAGCCTGAACCAATCGAATCACCCAAACATGCTGTCCAAACACCGCAAACCCGCCCGCCACCATAAAAGCATCCAGGCTGCCCATGTAAACCTGCCCATAGAAAAACACAGGACGCTCGCCCTGCAGAATATGCCGTGCCATCAATGCTACAATCGCTTCATCAGAATTGAATGGAATCACATCAGCAAACTGCAAAACAAGCTTTAAGCTTACTGATACAATTAAGATCAAGGTAATATAAAGAATAGTCTTGCGTTGAGATGAATTCATAAATTTTCCCGCCAATACGTTTTGGGGATATTGTATCCAACAAATACGGCATTTACAACCAGGTAGAAGATGAAACCCAATTCTAACACTCTGCATGACCGGATCAATAACATTGCGCTTGCCCTGGTTCTGCTCCTGCTTACAATTTTTTACCTTGGGGGACTTTCATCGGTTCCTTTTCATCCCGATGAGAGCACTTATATATTTATGTCCAATGACCTGGAAATACTGCTCAACAATCCCCAATCACTCTTCTGGCAGCCAAATCAGGAAGATAACCTCCGCGAACACTATCGAATACTGGATCCACCCACTTCCAGAAACATGATCGCCATAGGCCGCGCTCTGGCCCTCCAACCATCCCTATCTGCTGATTGGGATTGGTCACAAACCTGGCAGCAAAACCAGCAGGCCGGCGCTTTCCCGGATGCCAGTCTTTTGTTGAACAGCCGAATGGCCATTGCAATCTTTCTGCCCTTCAGTTTGTTGTTTCTGTACCTTTCGACCAAAGAGATTTCCGATCGGTTGACTGCCTGGATCGCAATGCTCTTAATGGCCGGCAACGCCCTGATACTCTTGCATACCCGTCGCGCTATGTCCGAAAGTTTCTTGCTCTTTACCATCACCCTGGCGCTGTTTTTTCTGATTCATTACCAGGAAAAGCCCTGGCTTTCAGCAATCCCCATCGGGCTGGCTTTGAATGCCAAACTCTCCGCAGCACCATTTGTGGCGGTAGGGCTTTTGGTTATTTTGCTCATAACTATCAAAGAGAAATGGTCCATCAAGAAATTTATGGGACAGGTTGCCACATTTGGTCTGGCCATTGTATTAATCACCTTTATCCTGAATCCATTCCTTTGGGCGCACCCAATTTCCGCCGCACAGGCATCCTGGGAAGCCCGTCTGGCTTTAACCGATCGGCAGGTGGCAACTGTGGCCTCAGTCAGCCCGGAACAGGTTCTGGATAATTTTCCAAAGCGCCTGGGGAATCTGATTGCACATCTCTTTTACACCCCACCTGCCATCGCAGATGTAGCCAACTATCTGGCAGAAATAGCTGAATCGGCAGAGGCCTACCTCGCCAGGCCTATTCACTCCCTGGGGCGGAACCTGATTGCGGGCAGCGCCGTGTTGATCCTCTCTCTTGCAGGGTTCCTTTTTTCTCTGATCGATCTCGTCCGCTCCAAAACACTGCCCTTACTGATTTTATTCCTGTCCGGCCTTACCCAGATTGCCGCCCTGCTACTGCTTGTGCCTCTGCCCTTCCAACGTTACGTGCTTCCGGCAGTGCCTTTTGCCTGCTTCTGGACAGCATACGGACTGTCCAAATTCATTAATGGCTTTCTCTCCTCGTTTAAAAAGAAACAGGGTTCCAAGCCATAATCACAGCCCGGAACCCATTGCTCGCTGACAATACAATCAAATTTCGAGCGTATAAACCCGATAGGTTTTAAATGGCGTGGCACCCAAGGCGGCTATATCCCGACGCATTTGCACTGCCGTATCCGCAATTTGGATCATTTCCGCATGGCTGAAACCATAATCCTTGATCGTTTTCTCTATTTCGGAATACAGCAGAGCATTGCCGCCGCGCCCATAATATTTTGGCAATATCCCAATACCATTCAATGCCACTGACTTTGCCCGCTTCAAACCCAGCAACAAATCCAGGATCGCCCAGGGAGTCAAACGGCCCTTCGCTCGTTGAATCTGGGGACTCACATCCGGGAAAGCGATCAGGAAACCAATGATCTCCTCTTTCCGCATGATTAACTTGACCAGCCTGGGGTCAATCACAGTGATCAGAGAGTCCAGCAAGAACTTGACTTCTTTCTTGCTCAATGGATAATATTCCCAATTGTTTACGAAAGTATCATTATAAAGCTGCCCGATCTGCTGCAAATATTTCTTAAGCTCACGTTTTGTTGTGAAATTCTTGACACTCAAATATCCGCGTTCACGCACCCGCCTGGCAACTTCAGCCGCCTTTTCGCTTAATTCTATATTCTCACTATCTAAATGAAAAGAGATGAAATCTACTTCTTTCTCAAAACCCAGATTTTCCAACAGTCCGGGATAATAAGCATAATTATACGGAACCATAGTCATCATCTGTGTATGTTCAAAACCGTCAATCAGAATGCCGTAGCCGTCAAAAGAACAAAACCCCTTAGGCCCGACAACCCGGTCAAGACCTCGCTTGCGCGCCCATTCGAAACCAGCTTCAAACAACCGATTTGCCACTTCCTGGTCATCCACGCAATCAAACAGCGTAAACTGTGCCTGGTTTTTATTATGATGCTTATTGAAAGGCTTGTGCTCAACAACTGCCATCTGTCCCACAGTTTCACCATTCCTGGTTGCCACTAAAAAATCCGCATCCGAGCGTTCATACAGGGGATGGTTTTGCCGATCAATCATCATGCGAATATCACTGCGAAACGGCGGCACCCACTGGGGACAATCTGCATACAATTTAAAAGGAAATTCCACAAAACGATTCACTTGCTTTTTAGCACTCGTATCAATTAAATTAACCTCGATCATTGCATTTCTCCTCAAATAAAATGAAGTAACAATTGGGATAAAAACTCCATTTGAGTATACACGATTTGTGTTTTTCCAGTTCTTCTTCCCGCTAAATTGACAATCATTATATGTTGTAATTCTACACTAATATCATATTATTTATCTATTTATAGAGGAATTCTGCAATGCCGAACCAGTTGATCAATGAAACTTCTCTCTATTTACTCCAGCACGCCCACAACCCCGTCAACTGGCTCCCTTGGAGTGACAAAGCCCTAGAAAAAGCAAAGCAGGAAAATAAACCGATTTTCCTTAGGATCGGCTATGCCGCGTGCCACTGGTGCCATGTTATGGACCACGAATCCTTTGAAGATACCCAAATCGCCAAGATCATCAATTCGCACTTTATTCCCATCAGAGTAGACCGGGAAGAGCGTCCAGACCTCGATTCCATCTACATGGTTGCCGTGGTAGCCATGACCCGCCAGGGTGGATGGCCAATGAGTGTCTTCTTAACACCACAGGCGCAGCCTTTCTATGGCGGCACCTATTTTCCTGCAACAGCTCGCCACGGACTCCCCTCATTTCGTGAAGTTTTGATCAGCGTAGCAGAAGCCTGGGCGCAAAACCAATCCCGGGAACTTCACTCCCGCCCACTTGCAGATCCAGTAAAATTGCAAGACGCCGCAGAATTATTGATCAACAGCGCGGATCCTCAAAATGGCGGCTGGGGTTCCGCACCAAAATTCCCGGCGCCAATGATCCTCGATTTTCTCCTTTTGCAGCAAATGAAAGGCAATGTCAACGCTTTCCAGATCACCAAACACACACTGGAACAAATGCAAATGGGTGGTATTTTTGATGTTGTCGGAGGCGGATTTCATCGCTATGCCACAGATCAGGCGTGGTTGATTCCTCATTTTGAAAAAATGCTGTACGACAACGCCCAACTCGCGGCAACCTACTTGCATGCCTACCTCATCACTGGCAACCTCTCGTTTCGAAGAACATGCGAGTCGACCCTGAACTTTCTTGTCCGCGAAATGCGCCACCCACAGGGCGGTTTCTTCAGCAGCATAGATGCCGATTCGGAAGGCCAGGAGGGAAAGTTTTACCTCTGGACACCAGAACAAATCCACACAGCTTTGTCGGCCAACCCGGACCTTGAAGACCTTATCCTCTTCACCTACCCCATCACAGAATCCGGGAATTTTGAAAGCCGCAGCATTTTACGCAGAGAACTAAATCTTGATGAAATAGCCGCGCATTTTAGACAATCAGTGTCACAAATTCAGAACAACCTTGACGAAGCACACAAACGCTTGCGCTCTTTCCGCTCGAGCAGGGTGCGTCCGGCGACCGATGACAAAATATTGTCATTTTGGAATGCTTTAGCCCTGCGTGCCTTTGCAGAAGCGGCTCGCTATCTCCACCGTGAGGATTATCTGAAAATTGCAGAAAAGAATGCGGAATTTATACTCGAACACTTTCATGTCGAAAATCGTTTGAAAAATAACACATTTCATTTTGACGCATCACCAGATAAGAAAGTATAATGAAGGACATTACTGGAGGTGCACATGGAAAAATTTATCATTGAAGGTGGACACCCGCTGAAAGGTGAAGTAACCCCCTCGGGAAACAAGAACGCAGCCCTGCCGCTGCTTGCTGCCTGTTTACTTTCAGACGAACCGATTATCTTGCACAACATTCCCCAGATCCTGGATGTAAAATCCATGCGATCACTGATTGAAAGTCTGGGCGTTGTGATTGCTGAAATTGATCAACATACTTGGCGCATTCATGCGAAAGATATCCAACCAAGACAGCTTGATCCCGATCTGTGTCGCAAGATTCGCGCATCGATCCTCCTGGCTGGCCCGCTCACTGCACGCTGCGGAGAATTGCATCTTCCCCCTCCCGGCGGTGATGTCATTGGCCGACGCAGGGTTGATACACATATCCTCGCCCTGGAAAAATTAGGAGCGAAAGTAGACTACGATAACCATCTCTTCAATTTCCACTCAGACACTTTGCATGGCGCAGAAATCCTCCTGGACGAAACAAGTGTAACAGCCACTGAAAACGCAATCATGGCTGCCGTTACCGCCAAAGGAGATTCCATCATTCGGAATGCCGCTTCAGAGCCGCATATCCAGGACCTGTGCTTTTTCCTGAACCGTTTAGGCGCAAAGATCGAACAAATTGGCTCTAACACACTGCACATCCATGGTGTCGCAAAATTGCATGGTGGCGAATTCACCATTGGCCCCGACTATTTGGAGGTGGTCAGCTTTATCGGTGCAGCTGCGGTTACCAAAGGTGAAATTCGCATCCGCAATGCCGGTCCGCAGCACCTGAACATGGTGCGCATGGTTCTTGGCCGGATAGGGGTTGATATCATTGTTGATGGAAATGACATTATTGTTCCTGGTGATCAGCGGCTGGAAATAGAGCCCGACCTTGGTGATGTGATCCCCGAGATCAGCGTGATGCCCTGGCCTGCATTTCCGACCGACTTGATGAGCATTGCGATCGTCATTGCCACCCAATCCAAAGGTACAGTGCTCTTTCACGATTGGATGTATCCCAGCAGGATGTTCTTTACCGACAAACTGGTTGGCATGGGGGCAAAGATCGTGCTTTGTGATCCACACCGCTGCATCGTACAAGGTCCCAGCCCGCTTCTCTGTGAAAATATGGAAAGCCCTGATATCCGCGCTGGTATGGCCCTTCTCCTCGCCGCCTTATCCGCTGAAGGCAAATCCACCATTCGTAATATCAGTCAAATTGACCGCGGTTATGAAAACGTTGATCAAAAGCTTATTCAATTGGGAGCTTGCATCCAACGCATTTGAAAATTCCAAACTACGCTGCTTAGTCCCAAGAATCAAAAAAGCGATCTGACTGTATGGTCAAATCGCTTTTATTATCATATGAATAGATTCCGGAATGCAACCCCAACAGGTTAACTGTTTTCTTCAACCGTTGCCAGAAAATCATCCACAACCCGTCGCAACATGCCTTCCGGTAAGGCGCCTGTTTGCCGGTGTACGACCTTCCCGCCGCTAATGAAAAGCATCGTCGGGATCCCCTGGACATTGTATTCCCGCGCCCACTTTGCATCCTTATCGGTGTCGACTTTTGCAACAATAAGCTTTCCGGCATACTCACTGGCAAATTTCTTCAGTGTCGGCGCAACCATCCGGCATGGTCCGCACCATTCCGCCCAAAAATCAACCACTACCGGCACTGAAGACTGCAGTACAGTCTTCTCGAATTCTGCATCATTTACTTTAATTGGCTCTGTGAACATTGAAACGTCTCCTCAAATTATGTTATACAAATAATGATATTTTGCAAAATGCACACATATTTTACCATAATAATCAATATATTTATATAAGAATTCTATATATACACCAGATAATGAGTAAAGCCTTACGGGTTTTCCGGCAGAACAGCAAGCCATCATCAAGCTGTTCTGTTATTCACCCTCTGACTCTCTGCGATAATCAACAAATCGATATCCCACACCGCGCTCAGTTAAAACATATTTAGGCTTAGAAGAATCTTTCTCCAGTTTCTGCCGCAAGTAATTGACATACAATCGCACATAGTGCGGCTCATCCCGATACTCATACCCCCATACTTTGGATAAGATTTGATCGTAAGTCATCACCCATCCCGCATTCTGCACAAGATGATAAAGCAGGCGGTATTCGGTTGGCCGCAACTTGACCAATTCCCCATCCACCCAAACTTCTCGCCGCCCAAAATCAAGTTTCAACCGGTCATCAACCTGGATAACATCATGTGCGCTTGCTGCCCCGGCGATTTCAGTGCGCCGCAGCACAGCTTTCACCCGGCTGACAAGTTCTCGCGGCGAAAAAGGCTTTGTGATGTAATCATCTGCCCCCAATTCGAGTCCCTGAACACGATCATCTTCCTCGCCTTTTGCAGTCAGCATGATCACCGGCACAGTACTGACTTCCCGAACGGTCTTCAGGATTTCAAAGCCATCAACATCAGGCAGCATTACATCCAATAAAACCAGATCCGGCATCTTATCCCGAATGAGGTTGATCGCCTCCATTCCCTTATATGCCTCCAAAACCTGAAATCCATCATATTCAAGATTCAGCCGGATGAAACGTGCCATTCGTTCTTCGTCATCAACAACCAGGATGACATGGTTTGCAAATGAATCTTCTGTCATATTTATTTCTCCCGCACGAAGGAAATGATCTCATCTTCCTCGCCAGTCGGCAGGATTTCAATGAAATTCAGCCGGGAAAGCGGCCATACAACATAGTTAACCCTTTGGTCAAGGTAATCCAGTTCTTTTCCGTCAAGACGTGTTGGATTCCGAAGACCGACCATGGTGTCCGTGAAACCTGGCAATTCATCAACTTCTCCAATTACAGCAGGCTCATTCTGAATATGCAAAATTATTTGTGGCATAATTTTCAAATCCTTCTTGTCATCTATACATCAAACAAAACTTCAAATTCAAGTTTGCCTAACGCAACTATATCTCCATGATTCAATACTGATTCTTCATGATTTTCAATAAGACGGCCATTAATAAAAGTGCCGTTGGAAGAACCTAAATCCATGATCATTACCGAGGTATCAGTAACCTTAATTACCGCATGCAGCCGTGACACACCCAATGCGTGGGCTTCATACGATTCCAGGTCTACATCGGGGAGAATTAACTGTCCCTTGACGCCGCGTCCAATGGTGAATTCCCTGTGTCCAGAAAGTTCTACAAGCGAGCCGTCCGCCAGGATTTTCAAAAAAATCTTGTCTCCGGGGCCTATCCGGGAGCTGACTCGACGTTTTTGAGTAAACCCAATCTCAACTTGATCGCTGCCAATAATATCTGTTGCGCCGACCTTATAGACATGCTCGGTAACGACCAATTGCGTGGCACACTCGGAGCAAAATAAAGCCCCTGCATATTCCTGATGATGGCAATTTGGACAGATGATCATATTAATTCCCGTTTCCATCGATTTCGGAAGGCAGCATTAATGCTCGCGTTCCATATTTCAAATTTTTCTCACCATCTTTACTGAACTCGCCATTCTTCCGAATAGCCTCGGCTTCTTTCAACACAGATCGTGCAAGCTGATTATTGCCTTGTGAGAGTAAGTGTGTTGCCAAACTCTGAAGGTACTGCGTTGCTTCGGCAACATTCTTTTCCAATAGCGCAGCGTGGGCTTTCGCCTGCAAACGATACAGGGTTAACCGCGATACTGCTCTCATAATTTTGTCAGGTGGCGGATCTTCCTGGGGCGCATCGGAAACCTCCCTGCGCAGCCAGCAAGGTAATTGAATATGCTTACCGTTGCTGATCAATTCCATCTGAATTTCGCCACGAGCAAGATTTACGCGGCGTGTTTTCATTTCCTGCGGAGGCACCAGAAACTCAAAAAGCAACACCTGTTTTTGACGAAGCTCGAGATTTCCCAAAGAAATCGGGCTTTCTGCAATTAATGGCGCAGAATCTGGTGAAATCCGAAAGACTGTGCCAACAGTAATATCTTCAGGCTTCTTGAAGACAAATTTCATTTGCTGAGCATAGATTGATCCAAGTGCACTTATCTGACGGCTCAATATCTGATGAAGGTCTTCCGGTGTATTGATAAATTGAGCACAACCGCCGCTAATACCCGTGAGGCGATCCAAAAAGCTATCATTCCATTCATGCCCAATCCCCATTGCCTGAATAACAATACCTTCCTTTGCAGCTTGTCGAGCCATAGAATAACACGAAGTTTCGTCGCCGTACGTATGTCCATCTGTTAACAACAACAAATACCGGCTCTCGTGGCTCCTGATCGATTGCGACAAAGTTTGATATCCGCGAATCAAACCCTGAAAAATCTCCGTCCCTCCTTCAGCAGTGATTCCGGAAACCATTTTTTTCAATGAGAGAAGATTGCCGGCAGGCGTAGGTGGAATCACTACTTCTGCACGATCATTAAAGGTGATCAAGCAAAAAACGTCATCCTGATCCAGATGGCCAAAAAGCTTCAGAATGTTCCGTTTAACAACCTCCAACCGATCCCCTTTCATAGATGTAGATCGGTCAACTACGAGACAAATATTTGCTGGTGTGCGTTTGAATGATTCAGGGTCCTCGGCGCAACGGACTGTAACCATTGTATAGACGCGTTGTGGTTCATCAAGTCGTGTCAGCACAGAGCTGCTGTAAATTGATTCAATTTCAACAGCGGCTTGTTCTACTCCCATTGATCGACTGGCATCATATTCTTCACGTTGATCCGGGTCAATCAAAATCTCATAGGCTTGCTGCACACCAAGAAATTTTTCCTGTGTTTCTTGATCGGGATTTGAATCAGGATGATACCGCCGTGCCGCCTCAAAGAAGGCATCGCGGATTTCATCTTTTGTCGCATCCTTAGTAATTCCTAAAGTGCGATAATAGTCGCACATGAATACCCCCGCCTAATCAAGATACTGAACCAGGATAACGCTTATGTTATCTGGTCCGCCAGCATCGTTGGCCGCAGCCGTCAATTGGTGGCAGGCGTCGGGCAAGGAAGTGGAATTAGTAATAATCCGGCGCATCTCATCTTCCGGAACTACCCCCCAAAGGCCATCACTGCACAGCATCAAATACCCTGGCCGAGGAAAAGTTTGAATATCTAAATCCGGCTCAAAAGGTTCTGCCTGCCCGAGGGCGCGGTAAAGAACATTCCGTTGAGGGTGGACCGCGGCTTCTTCCTCGGTAATCTGTCCCAATTCAATCAATCGGCCAACAAGCGAGTGGTCTTTTGTGACTGCATGCAGCTTACCATCCGATTTGACCAAATAAGCCCGGCTGTCTCCAACGTGAGCGAGTGTGACCCGTTCTCCTAATACCAATGCCACGGTGAGCGTCGTTCCGCCGCCCGGGGCCTGATTAACCACAGCTTGCTGAGCTTTGTGTATCCCCTCCTCCATAATCTCATGCAAACTTTCCATGGTCGCTTTTTGGGGAGAAACGACCCGCAAGTAGACCTCACGCACAAGATGATCTGCCATGGTGCGTGCTGCTACACTGCTGGCAATCTCTCCATGCTGATGCCCGCCCATACCATCTGCAATAATGAAAATACCAAACGGCAAATCTAATTCACCATCGGACAACACAGAGTGCATAGCGAATAATGTGTCTTCGTTATGGTCGCGTTGTTTTCCTACAGACTGCCCACTACCAACCAGCAATTGATGTGGTGTATAATGCGTCGTTCTGCGTTCAAACCGCCTAAGGTGTTCACGCGAAAGAGGAGTGGTTTTCACATCTAAAGATGCGCTTGACTGTTTGCGAAACAAATTTTTTATGAAAGCGAACACGAAATTAACCTCCTTGAAGCACGCTGCTTCAAGCCGTCAAACAGGCAAAGCATAAAACCGCCGGTCTGTTGAACCAATATATAATACATCCTTTTCAATATAGGGTGCGCTGGTGATCGCTCCCTGGGTCTTGGACTTCCATTGCAATCGCCCCGTCTTTTGATCCAGACAATAGAGTTTGTTGTCTGCGGCACCACAAAACACTTCACCGTTATAAACTGTGGGAGAACCACTCACCTGGTCATCTGCACTGAACCGCCAAACTTCTTTTGCCCGGCGATCCTCTACGCAATAAATATTTCCATCAGCTGATCCAAAAAAGAGCCGATTTTCATATTTGGCCGGCGTTGAAGCGGACCCTTTGCTCATCCGGAATTTCCAGATTCCCCAACCGGATTTCGCATCAAGTGCGTAGAACGCAGAATCCAAAGAAGTAAAATAGACGACGTCATCAGCCACAATCGGCGAACTGGTCACAGACCGCTTGGCATTAAACCGCCAACGCACATCACCTCCAAAATTAGCGCAAATGACTTCGCCGTTTTCAGCGCCCAGATAAATAAAATCTTTGGTAATAAACGGTGTTGAACGTACCGCCTCTCCCAAATCAATGCGCCATGTTCGGCGCGTCGAGGTGATGTTCACGGCATGCAAAAAACCATCTTCGGAAGCAACAAACACATGCCCTTGAGCAATGCGCGGTGAACTTCGGATGGGACCTTCCGTTGTGTATTCACAAAATAATCTGCCATTCCGCACAGAGATTGCATACAGTTTATTATCGCCGGCTCCAAAATAAACTACGCCGTTATCAACTCGAGGTTGTCCAGAAATCGCCCCCTCAGTGGCAAATTTCCACAGGAATTGACCGTCGTCAGCCCGCAGTGCATACAAGTTATTGTCATAACATCCTACAAACACAACCCCGTTATGCACAACAGCGGACCCGCGAATCTCATCTTCACAATCAAACGTCCAGACGGGCTCAATATCCTGCGGTTCTGCCTGCCTATTCCAAATTGCCGTAGAACTGAGTATTCCAGTCTTTTTCGCAGCCATCAACAGCGCTTCTTTCATCGCTGCAGCTGACTGAAACCGATCCTTGGGTTCGTACTGCAACGCAGTATTGATCACCGCTTCCAATTCAATTGACACCGCCGGATTTAACGTTCGAATAGGTCTTTCAGAAAACGTGAAGGGGGCTTCAAGCCGTGGATCATGCTTGGTTAATAGATGGTGCAGGGTTGCCCCCATCGAATAGATATCGGCCAGCGGCGTCGCTTCACCACGGTACTGTTCCGGTGGCGAATATCCCTCAGTGCCGATCATTGTCCCTTTCTGTCCAATCCGGAATGTCTTCGCAATCCCGAAATCGATCAGGAAAATATGCTTTTGATGATCGATCATGACATTCGAGGGTTTCATGTCTCGGAAAATGATCGGCTCGGGCTGATATGTGTGCAAGTATTGCAACACGTCGCACAATTCAATAGCCCAGGCAACGATCTGTGCTTCGTCAATGAATTCCTTGGATTCCTGCAGAACAGCTTCGAGATCTTTTCCATGGATATATTCCAGAACCAGATACGAACGCTGTTCATGTGTAAAATAATCAAAAATCTGTGGAATAGAAGGATGAGAGAGGGTAACCAAAATATTAGCTTCCCGCTCAAAGTTGCGCACAATAGTCTGGCGCACCAAAGGGTCGGGGGCCTGATTGATCATCTCCTTCACTGCCACCAATTTTTCGGCAGTAGGAAAATGCAAATCCTTGGCAAGATATACTGATCCCATACCCCCAAGACCAATTACCTCCTGTATTGCATAGCGATTTGAAAGGATCGCTCCCGGTTGTAATTGTGTAACGGGAGATAATTCATCCTCCAAGCCATGTATGATGTCTTGCGTATCCAGCTTTCCCTCCGTCAGTATTGAGTACAATAATTCCCGAACTTGGATTATAAAATTTTATCACTGGTTTAACGTGGTTAAATTATAAACAGCATCCTGCCAATTTGCAACCTCATGGGGAACCCCTCATAATATTCTAACCGCCTGTAAAGAATTCACATCCTGGCAGCGTATTCATACTAGACGGATTCTAGCCCTTATTATAAAATCAAATTGTTTCATAAAACCAACAATCGCAATCTGAACTCCAATCTCCGGTACCACAAGACGCGACAAGGAAATGCAGATAGCAAAAGCGAAAATGGCTGTGCTGCGCACAAAACCCGAAACTGTCCTGGATGATTATCAGCGCTTGTGTGAATTGGCTGGCATTCAACAGTCCCTGGACAGTTCATCAACCACAATCATCAAAGATGATATCAGCTGGCATCTATTGTACCCAAGCTCTAATACAACCCCCTGGCAATTGGAAGGCACGATCCTTGGATTAAAAAATGCAAGCATCAATAATCTCGTCGACGTGCACAATAAAACCGCAGTAACAATCGCCGACCCTGGAGATAAGTATAACAAATTTGGACCCGTTCTGGAGAAATACGACATCCCCAAGAAATACAACTTCAACCCTGAAGATATGAGTTGGTTAGAATCAAGGGAGGGCCTTTCCCCGCAGCTTGCTGCGGGGAGGATTCATTACAAACCCAAGGCAAAAATGGCCGTTCTTGACCATATACGTTTGATGTGAAATTATCTGTCAATTTAAAGTCGCAGGACGCAAATAGGTTGACACCGCCCAGCCCCGGCGGTCGGAAACCTGCGTAGACATCAAATACCACCAAACAAAACCATCTTCCTCTACAGGCCCGCCTTCTACCTTGAACACTTCCTGATCGCTAGCAATAAATTGAACGTCTGCCCCAATCCCGGGTTCAGAACGGAAGCGAAGCCCTGCCCCGCCCGTGTCATAGATTTCCACCTCAAGCCCAAACAGTATCCCATCCAGTGCACTCCCGTCGACAGTTGGAGTAGCCGTCATTGGCACAACCGGAGTATACGTCGGCGCCGGTAAACGTGTAACCAACGCATTAGAGGTCACGCCGGATATAGTATTTTTTGGGGTCAACACCCAGATGAACAGGAAAAGTAATGTGCATAGCAAGCCCGCAAACAACAAAGCCCCCAGACCAACCCACACATTCCAGGTTTGTTTGACTTTCAGAAAAATCCGTTCAATATTCTCATGCATAAATCAATTATATCTCAAGCAGCATTTACAAGTGCCTCTCTTCAAAATAGGCCTATGATATAATCTCAACGAATATGGAAAACAAGCCCTATCATCCAGTCGTACTCGGCAATCGGTACTTGCTAAAAGAAACTCTCGGGACAGGCGGAATGGCTGTTGTCTATCGAGGGTATGATACGTCGCTGGATCGCACCGTGGCAATCAAAATCCTGCGTAAAGATTATTCAGAGAACAAAGAAGTTCAAGAACTCTTCCGCCAGGAAGCAAAATCTGCCGCGAATTTAACCCACCCCAATATCATCACCATATATGACTTTGGCTTTGATGAAGATCGCATCTTCATTATCATGGAATATGTTCCCGGGCCGGATCTAAAGAGTGTCATCCGCCAGCGAACAGATGAAGGATTAGTCTTTTCTGCACAAGAAACCGTTGATCTGATCACCCAGGCATGCGCAGGCATTGGCTATGCGCATAGAGCTGGTGTTATTCATTGTGATGTAAAACCCCAAAATTTAATCGTAACCTCGGAAAATCGCCTCAAAATTGCCGACTTTGGCATTTCGCGCCTGCTTTCCACGATCCAGCCTGATGAACAGAACGATCACGTTTGGGGCTCGCCGCTCTATATGTCACCCGAACAAGCCGCAGGCAAAGCTCCACTCCCAGCCTCGGACGTCTATTCGTTAGGCATTATCATGTATGAGATGCTCACTGGGCGTCTGCCATTCAATTCCAGCAATATCGAGGATTTGATTGAAGCTCATCAAAATGTCATTCCAGTACATCCACGTGCTTACAACCGGGACATTCCGGAAGAGTTAGAGAAAATCATCCTGAAAGTCCTTTCCAAAGAGCCCGCCTCCCGCTACAGGATGGGAGATCAATTTGGCCGTATTCTGCACAGCTTTTCAGAACACCAGTCAATTGCCGAAAACAAGCAATCAGGCACTCCGGCGGAACTTCCTCAAACCGCGCCCGCCACCCCCGAACCAGAATCAATCCTTGACACCGTAACAGAACTGGAAGAGCCCGAAGAACCAATGCCAGAAATCGACTGGGCTTCTGTCGGACTTGGCCTTTTGGCTTTTGTTATGACCGCCGGTTTGATCCCCTTCTGGTTATATATCTGGTTCACATTGAACACGAACCGGCCAGTGCCCTAATAACCCTTGAAAGTAACTTTATGAACAGATTTATATTATCAGGTTCAATTTTATCTGCCGATTTCCGCAATCTGGAAACACAGATCAAGACCGCCCTTGAGGCAGGAATGGATTGGGTACATATCGATGTTATGGATGGCTCTTTTGTGCCGAATATTTCGATGGGCCCATTCATCGTTGAAACCTGCAAAAAAATCACAGCTGTCCCCCTGAATGTTCACCTCATGATTAACAAGCCTGAAAATCATATTAACGCATTTGCAAATGCCGGGGCGGACAACCTGACCATCCACATTGAAAACAATCCCAACGTTCACCGCACCTTGCAAGCCATCCAAAACCTGGGTTGTTCAACCGGCATCACCCTTAATCCTGGTACACCTGCTTACGTCATCAAAGACGTGCTGCCTTTAGTTGACCTGGTTCTGCTCATGTCAGTCAATCCGGGTTTTTCCGGCCAGAAATTCATCCCCCACACTTTACAAAAGGTTGCTGAAGTGAAAGAAATGATTGCGTCCATCAACTCATCTGCGGTCATTCAGGTTGATGGTGGTGTGAATGAGGAAACATTGCCGGATATCTACCGGGCTGGCGCCAGAAACATTGTCGCTGCGACAGCGATATTCAAACATCCGGAAGGCATCTCTGCTGGAATTCAAGCACTGCGCAACTCGATTGCCTAGTACACTTAGGCGTAAAAGGCAAACAAGTTGTCAAAAAAGGTTGACGGAAGGGGTAGCAGTTAGTAAACTAAGCTAAAAACTGAAAGCAGGGAATAAGGAATGCCGACACCAAAAGCCACAAAA
>JAIOTF010000012.1 GCA_021107195.1 Anaerolineaceae bacterium
AGCATTGGGAACCTCTGGTTTTGAACAGGGATAGTAACCTATCCTACCAGAGTTCCAATGCTCAATCTGTTTTTGGCGAAACTAAAGAATAGTTGATCGCCTTGACATAGTTGATCGCTTACTTGACGGTTATCCATCTATATCATACAATCCAAGGAGTTTAATCAAGCTATTAGAAAAGTTCCACAGGCAATTTGCCTGTGGATTTAAGAAGGAGTATTACATGAGAGCAACACCTGAAGGTGTTGAAGACCGGCGCATTGCAATGCTAATCGACGGTGACAATGCACAACCTAGTTTAATTGAAAATATTCTTGCCGAAACCGGAAAATACGGCCTCGTTACAATCCGGAGGATTTATGGGGATTGGACAACCCCGAATATGAAGGGCTGGAAAGACAAGTTGCACGCTAATGCTATTCAACCTATTCAGCAATTTCGCTACACAATTGGTAAAAACGCAACAGACAGCGCCATGATCATTGATGCCATGGATATTCTCTACGAAAAATCTGTGGATGGTTTTTGTCTGGTTTCCAGTGACAGTGACTACACCCGCCTGGCAACACGCATCAGAGAAAAAGGCATCTTTGTGATGGGGATTGGCAAGAAAACCACCCCCCGATCTTTTGTGAATGCCTGTAGAGTGTTTGTATACACAGAAAATTTGTTATCAGACGCAGATTTTACTAAACGTGCCAAGCGGCAGAAAAGCCGCAAAGAGTCTGCCGACACGCCAAATCCAAAGCCCCTGCTCCAAAAGGCTTTCGATTTGGCTGCCCAGGATGACGGTTGGGCTTTTTTGGGGGTACTGGGCCAGCACTTACGGCAGCTTGATCCAAGCTTTGATCCCCGCACTTATGGGTATAAGCAGCTTTCCCTGTTGATCCGGGCGCACAGTGATCTGTTCCAGGTTAAAGAATCCCGCCAGCCAAACGGCACCTCGATTATCTCAATTCGCTTGAAGAGTTAGCACAACTAAACATCGGCTATACGAAAACACCGGCGCTCAGCGCCGGTGTTTCTTGTTATATTTATTCTGTTATTTGATTTCGATCTTTTACTAAATAGATCATAGGCAAACTAACCAAGGTAACAATGCCTTTGATGATCACATTTCCCCAAAAGATTTGCCAAACCGTGGCAGTCGGCATGGTAGCATAAAACGCTAAAAATGAAAACAGCAAAGAATCAATGGGAATACTAACCGCATTTGAAAACAAAACCCGCATCCATTGATATTTCTCCGTGACCTTGCTCACCCAAACACGATAGGCTTCCGTATCCAGCAATTCGGCGACGATCTCTGCCAAAATGCTGGCAAGTGTAATTCGCCAAACAGGGGCCAGCACAGCCCCCCATGCTTCACTACTGCCCGCCGCGGTGTCTGGGGGCAAGATCGAAACAAACCAAAAGAAACCAGCCATGAATAAATTGATAGCCGCGGCGGCAATGATTAGCGTACGCACACCCTTCAGTCCAAGGACTTTATGAGCAAGATCGCGTAAAGTGAACGTGATTGGATAAATGAAGGTTCCTGCATCCAGCGACAGATTGAATACTGAAACAATTTGCAAACTGGCAATATCCGCCAGCATCTGGGCAGCAACATAACTAACACTAACGAGTAACGCGCTTATCAAAATCTTTTTCCTTAAACTACATATTCAAATTTCAGCACAGCATTATAACACTACATTTGCCAGTTTATTAAAATAAACCGCCCCGCAATTGCAAGACGGTTTTGGTGTTCATAATGATCTAAGCTCAAACAAAGCGAGCGCGGATCTCTGCACTCACATAGTCCAGTATTGCGACAGTGATGGCGATAAACCATACGGCAATACCAGCGGCTGAATAATCCAGCAGGCGTATCCATTGTGCCAGCAAGAAACCAATACCGCCGCCGCCAACAAAACCGATGATGGTCGACATACGAATATTGATGTCCCACCGATAGATGGTAAAGGATACAAAGGGTGGAATTATCTGAGGAACAACCGCATACATCACCACCTGCATCCAGTTTGCGCCGGTTGCCTGGATCGCCTCAATTGGACCAGGATCAATGGACTCAATAGATTCTGAGTAAAGTTTCCCTAATGCCGCCATAGAATGGAGTGAAAGCGCCAGAATACCGGCAAATGGCCCAAGGCCAACCACAATTACCGCCATGATCGCCCAGATCAAAGGCTCAATCGATCTGACAACATTCATTATAAAGCGAACAAAATAGTAAATTGCAATGGTGACTGGAGACATTGACATTAAGTTCCGCGCTGCCAGGAAACTGATAGGCAAAGCCAGAATAATGCCGAAGAAAGTCGCCATCATACCGATGAAAATTGTCTCAATCATCTTTTCAATGGCAAGCTTCAATTCGGAACTGGGTTCAGCTGCACCAATTGCGGCCACCTGCCTGCCCTGAATTGTCCAAATCTTTGCTCCTTCCCCCGCACTGGGGGGTAAAAGCCTGTAAGGCATGATAATATCAACGGCAAATTCACCATTTTCATCCGTCATGACCTTGACGTATTCGCCAGCCTGCCGCTGACGGAACTCATTCCCAATCGGGTCTTCCCACCAAATCTCCGTTTCAGTATTTGGCGCAAAACCACTGGCAGTCAATGTAAAGGTCGTGCCTTCTTCCCCGTCCTGCTCGGTTGTGTTGCCACAGGTGGGAGAAGCCAATATAAAAGGCTCTCCTTTTACTGGCGTTGCCTCGGGAAACGCCTCTTCTTCACATGGAGACATGACCTCCACTTTTCCCACAAGAAGTGTCTCGGGGTAGGTAATTGCCCGTTTCCATGGCCAAAGTACCCGGCTCAATGCAGGTGCAGCATCATCCGCCTGGGTGACCATAGCAACCAGATCAATCTCGCCAATCTGCCAACCTATAGCAAAGAAAACAACAAGCAAAATGGCCAATACACCAGTTTGCATTCCGCCTGGTTTCTTTGCAGAAAAGAATGCGTCGGCAATGATCCACAAGTACAATACCCCAATTAATACTGTCACCCAGATGATGAAAGGTTCCAGATGGAACGCCTTGGGAATGATGTCTTTCCAAAGATCATCACGCGGTGCAGCAAGTTTGAACCGCCATGCCATCAAACCGAGAATAGTAGCAAAGCTGAAGAACAGAATCAGCCCCTTGCGGTATAAACGTGCAAAGACCTGCCCCAAACCCGGAAGAATAGCTGAC
>JAIOTF010000429.1 GCA_021107195.1 Anaerolineaceae bacterium
GAAGACAAGTTGCAAGCTACGGCGAACCGTAACGTCAACTGCCGCAAAGGTCCGGGCACGGCCTATGAGCATGTGTGGGATTTCCTGGCTGGCGAGACGGTGCCCATCGTTGGACGCGCTCAGAATAATGAATATGTGGTTGTGCAGAGTATTTATGGTCAATGCTGGGTTGGAGTGGGGAATGTGACCATCCAGGGAAATCTGGACAGCGCATTGATCTTCACCCCGCCCCCGCTGCCAAATACCGATACACCCGTGCCTTCGGATACTCCCAAACCGGCCTATTCCGCTTGCCATGACTACCCGGATCTGGCCACTTGCAATGCCGACCCGATGAGCTTTGGTACCTGCTCCTGGAATACGGGACTGAACAAATGCCAGCCTTAAGCGGCTGCGTGCAGGTTAAGTGATCGGGCTGTGACCGGGAAGGGACATACTCTGATTTTTGAAGCATAAAAAACATAATGGAAATAGCGCTCTCAGTTGATGAGGGTGCTATTGATTTTTTCAGTAGTGGTATCTGGTTTGCAGGAAGTCGATGTGGTCATCGCGTACCAGGTAGACGATGCGATGCTCCCTTGTTAGTCTTCTGGACCATGCTCCTGGGGATAGGTATTTCAACGGCTCCGGTTTGCCGGCACCTTGAAACGGGTCACGCAGAATATCTTCAACCAGGTTCAGCGTTTTTAGCGCCAGCTTGCGATTGGTCTCCACCCAGTAGCGCAGGTCATCGATGAATTCCGGCTGAAAAATCGCCTGACGCTGTTTTCTAGTCAAGATCAATCTCGCGGCGCAGGTCGTTGAGGGTTTGCGGTGAGGTTTCGTTCTTCAGGGCGCGGCCCAGGGCAGAAAGCAGTCGCTCGGCGTTGGCCGGTGAGCGCAGCAGGTAAGCGGTTTCCATCAGGCTTTCCAGTTCGTCAGCGGCGATCATGGCGACTTCTTCTTCGCCGCGCCGCCGGATGATGACTACTTCGCGGTCATTTGTTACTTGATCAAGCAAGGATGCCAGCCCGGCGCGGGCCTGGGTATAAGTCGTTTGAATGGTCATGTTTGCCTCCAATCTGTACAGGAATACTGTACGATATTATCGGAGCTTTGTCAAGTTTGAGTGCAGGAGAAGTTGGCGCGGCGGTGATCTTTTCTGTCATTTTTATATCTCAACCGCGATATCCAGTTCTCTTGCCAACTCCAGACTGAATTGAATCTCATTGGCGCCAAAATCGGCTTTCTTGCCGGTTTGTTCTTCATAGATTTGGATGATCTCTTCTGCTGAATGCCCAATCAGGGCTTTGATCGAGCGGATGCCCACATCATAGATCAGGCGGGCAAAGACCGGCCCGACACCATAGGCCCGGGACAGATCGCACAGGCAGACCAGTTCGGTTAAATCATCAAAGGAGATATTGGCTTCCCGGCAGATTTGCGCTCTTTGCTCCGCGGTTTGCGCACGGTCGAATAACTGGCGGGTGTTTTTGATGCCCAGGCTCGCCAGGCGTTCCAGGGGTGCGGCGGGAACGCCGGGGAATTTGTCCAGCCGCACCGGGCTGGGCAGGTAGCTGCTGGCTTCGCGCTTGAGCAGGGTCAGGTAGTCCACGGGCAGGCCGGTTTCCCGGGCGAACTGGCTGATCTTTTGCTTTGTCTTGAGCGCATCGATCAGGTCTTTCATCGTGACAATCCCGCGCGCTTCAAGGACCTCGAATCTTTGCTGCAAGTCTTCTTTCAGGCTCACCCGGCTGGGGATGAGGTCTTTGGTTTGCAGAATGTCTTTGAATTTTTGCAGACTGAAGGTGTTCAGGTCAAGCTGGTATTGGTTGGGCATGGGGGATTCCTTGAGATAGTGATCTGTTTGAAAATACTGTACAGGATTGGCGGGAGTTTTTCAAGAAGAAGTTTTTGTTTTCCGCGTTTTGTTGTTGGAATAACTCAATGCTTGAACTTAGAGACCTTCATCTTCCCCGACCAGGCGTAGTTAAACACAAACCAGGAACGAAAATGCGTTCCTGGTTTGTGAGATTCCTCATTGCTGGCGGGATGATTATTTGGCTTTGATGCTGATCATCTTCGGCTTGACCGCTTCGGCTTTAGGCAGGGTGATGGTCAGAATGCCGTCTTCGAAGTCTGCTTTGGCCTTGCCGGTCTGCACCTCGACGGGCAGGCGGATGGCGCGCTCAAACGAGCCGTAGCGCTGTTCGCGGATGTGGTAAGTAGCGTCTTTTTGCTCGCTTTCCTGTTTGTATTCACCGCGCAGATTGAGTACATCCGCGGTCACAGAAATCTCCACGTCTTCGGCTTTGAGGCCTGGCAGCGCGGCTTTTACCACCACGTTGTCATTGTCCTGGTACAGGTCAATGGCGGGGCTGGTGGAGACTCCACTGATGCCCATCGGGCGAGTGTAGGCGTCGTTGAATAGCTGATCCATCGCCTGACGCAGCGAGATGATCTCATTCATTGGCTCCCAAAGGGTTAAGTTTGACATCGTGAACCTCCTTTTTAATAAGATTTTTGTTTACGCTCTTAATGTAGCAGGCAAATGTCAGAAAAATATATAAGATTTGTCAGTGTTGTATTAATTTTGCGCGCGCGGGCTGCACCGAAGCGATTCGTGCGATAATAGGAACACAATTCCGACATTCTTTTTTATCCAGGGTGAAATGCAATGAAAAAACGATGCGCATGGGCCGGCGATGATCCTTTGTATGTGGCCTACCATGATGAGCAATGGGGCGTGCCCCTGCACGATGACCGGGAGTTGTTTGAGATGCTGGTGCTGGAGGGGGCGCAGGCTGGACTGAGCTGGTCGACGATCCTCAACAAGCGGGAGAATTACCGCCAGGCGTTTGAGGGCTTCGAGATCGCCCGTGTGGCGGCCTATGGGGAGGACGATGTGCAGCGTCTGCTGGCCGATGCAGGCATCGTGCGCAACCGCTTGAAGGTGCGCTCGGCGATCCGCAACGCGCGCGCAGTGTTGGAGATCCAGCAGGAATTTGGCTCGCTGGATGCTTTTCTGTGGCAGTTTGTGGATGGCGCTCCGATCCGGAACGCGTGGAAAGAGATGAAAGACCTGCCCGCCCAGACGCCGCTTTCGGAAGCGATGAGCAAGGCGCTCAAGAAACGGGGGTTCAATTTCGTGGGGCCGACCATTTGTTACGCGTATATGCAGTCAATCGGGATGGTCAACGACCACACCGTGGATTGCTACCGCTATGAGGAGATCAGGAAACTGGCGGGGTAAGGGCGCTGTCATCATCAGTAATTTTGATTTAGTGAGGTAAGACATGCATCCAGAAGTGAAAGCACTGATTGACCATTATCAATTCGGGACGCTGCCCGTGGAGGGCACGCTGTTCATCAGTTCGTATCGCTCTGCCGAGCGTTACCCCGGCGGCCAGCATTACAGCACGGCCATGATCGGCATGTACTGCGACGAACCGCACAGCGTTTCCCTGTTTCACAAGCTGAGCGGGGATGAGGTGTGGCATTTTTACGGCGGCGACCCGCTGCGGCTGGTGCTGCTTTATCCGGACGGCTCCAGCAAAGATGTCATCATGGGGGCGGATCCTGTGGCGGGTCAACAGGCGCAGTTTGTGGTCCCGGCCGGGGTGTGGCAGGCGGGGTACATGCTCGAGGGCGGCCGTTATTCCCTGTTTGGCTGCACGATGGCGCCGGGTTTCAGGGGGGAGATGTTTGAAGGCGGCACCCGCGAGCAACTGCTGGCGGCCTACCCGGAGCGCGCGGCGGATATTGCGCTGTTGAGCTGCGATGAGGAAGATACGCACATGCCGGATGGGTTTGTTTCGTGATTCATTTGACGGAAAAGAAAAGGCTCTTTGAGAATCGCCGTGGTTTTCCGCGGCGCGTGCGAAACCACCGCAACATGTGGGACGAAGACAGCGATTGTCCCCATAACTGGCGTAGAATATC